>CAJJAU010000010.1 GCA_905182275.1 gamma proteobacterium HTCC2207 | reverse complement strand
AGGTTCAATGCTGCCTGACGAGGATGAAAAGGACTTTCCTTTAATCGCTCACCAGCAAAAGGATCGGTGACTTTTGGCATGCTATTCATCGTAAAAATCATCCTCTGGTACAGTGTTGGGACGTTTTAGATCCATAAGGATTTCTCGTGCTGCATTGGCACCGCAGGCTGATGAGACGCCACCCCCTGGATGCGTAGATGAGCCACACATATACATGTTTTTAATCGGCATGCGGTATTGGGCATAACCAGGAAAGGGTCGATTAAACAGCAACTGATCTATGGTCAATTCACCCTGAAAAATATTTCCTTCGGTAAGTCCAACTTCAGCTTCTATGTCATGGGGAGTACGTACCTCCATATGCACAATCAAATCTTTAAAGCCGGGACTGTAGCGTTCAATTTTGTTGATGACCGTCTGGCCAAAGGCATCGCGTTTTTCCGCTGTCCAGGGCCCATCGGCCAGCTGCGGCGGACAATATTGGACAAAGTTTGACATCCAGTGTTGCCCTGGCGGCGCCACGGTTGGGTCCCAAGCTGACGGGATAACTGATTCTATAAAGGGGTCTTCAGACCAGCGACCGTGCTTCCAGCAGTCATAGGCGCGTTCCATAGTTTCCATTGAACCCACAAAACCCTGTCCACCTCGGTTAATGTATCGGTTATCAGCCACATTATTGAATTTGGGTAAGCCCGATAGTGCAATATTGACCTTGCCGGAGGAGCCTCTAATTTTGAAGTTTTTGGCTTTTTCGTAAATTCCCGCCGGCAAATCATTTTTGTCCATGCATTGGGTAAAGGTGCGTTTGGCATCCATATTAGACACCACGATCTTAGCATGTAGTTCATCACCATTATCCAGCACAACGCCCGTTGCCTTGCCGTTTTTAACCACAATTTTATCAACCCCAGCATTGGTGCGAATCTCGCCTCCATGCTCCTGCAAAGCCCCTGCTATAGCGTTAGAAATAGCGCCCATGCCACCTCTTGCCAGACCCCAGGCACCCACATTACCATCCACATCACCCATCACATGATGCAGTAAAATATAAGCCGATCCAGGTGAGTACACCCCCAAGGCAGTACCAATCACTCCTGGGCTGGCCATGGCAGCTTTTATTAGGTCATCTTCAAAATAGTCATCTAGAAAATCAGCGGCGCTCATGGTGAAAAAGCGGATGTACTCGTAGAGCTCTTTTTCCCCGAGCGACCAAAATTCTTTCGCCAACCACAGCAGCTCCCTTATATCTCTCGGCCTAAAGGAGGTTGGATTTGGCGGGGTTCGCAGCAGTGTTTTACGAATAAGTTGGGCATAGCGGCCAAGGTCGGTCTGGAAGCGAAACATTGCATCTGCATCATGGGGCGAGCGACGCCGCAGTTGATTATATTCGGCCTCTTCAGAGTGATAACTAGTCATGGTGTCACCGTTATCGGCGAATACTACCGTGCCAAGATACGGTACTAAAACCAGACCATGCTTGGTTAGATTAAGATCGCGATGAATAGTCTGTCGCATCATGCTGCACACATAGGAGCAGCTTGAGTAAAACCAGCCGTCATGCATTTCACGGGTCACCGCAGCACCACCAATGTACTCGTTTTTCTCAACAACCAGCACATCCAGACCTGCTTTAGCCAAGTAGGCTGCATTGGTTAATCCATTGTGGCCGGCACCGATAATAATGGCATCATACTTTTTCATTGCTATTTCTTCGCCCCGATAATTTCTTTGGCGGCGTTATGGCCTGGGCCACCCATCAATCCTCCGCCAGGATGACTTCCGGCGCCACACAGATAAAGCCCAGGAATTGGGGTGCTATATTGAGCGGCTTCATAGGTGGGCCGCATCATCAACATTTGGTCCATAGACAATTCTGCATGATGCCAATGGCCGCCAGTAAGGTGGTAGGTTTGCTCTAAATCTGCCGGTGTTAGAAGTTCGCCATGAATAATTTGTTGTCCAATGCCGGGAGCATAGGACTCGAGAGTCTCAATCAAGCGCTGATATAAATGTTGGTGCGCCTCTTCTGTCCAGCCACCTTTAAGTGTGTGAGGAACATACATAACATGGGCAGACAGCACCTGTTTACCGGCTGGCGCCAATGATTGATCTTTTACGCTGGGAACAATAATTTCCATAACCGGTGATTGAGAGTATTGCCCGTATTTTGCATCGTCAAAGGCAAACTCAATGGCATCTAATTTTGGGGCAATAATCATGCGACCATTGGGTGTTTCTATACCCGTGAATTTTGGCGCTCCGTCCAATGCCAAATGCAACTTGGCGACATACCCGTCGCAGCGCAATCGATTAATTCGATTAGTAAAACCAATTTCAAGATTTTTCGCTCCCACCAAGTTAAGGAAGGTCTGCTTGGGATCTGCCGAGGAAACCACCCGAGCACCATTGATTAGCGTTCCATCGGCAAGCTCAACGCCAGTGGCTGCCAATCCAGTGGTATCACCTTCAATGACAATACGCTTAACTAAAGCCCTCGTCTGCACAGTAACACCGGCGTCCAGGGCTGCATTATGCAGCGCATTAACTAAGTTTTCTATGCCGCCTTCGGGCAGTGAATGGGCGCCATGATGCTGGCCACTCATGCGATACAACATATTTAACACAGTCGCATTGGGAGAGCGCGGAGCCATCTTGGAGCCAATAAGACCATCCCAACTAAGCATCGCTTTTAATATTTCATTATCAAAATTCTCATCCATCAAATCGCGTGCGGGCAGCGTCGCAACGCGCATAAACTCACCCATATCTTTTTTGCCCAAGAGGCGTAATTTAAGACCGAGTTGCCCAAATGTCATCAGGTCAGGGAAACTGTTGTCGCCAATACGTGGCATGGTTTTTAGCCAAAATGGCTTGAGCATCTTGGCAAAACGCTTCAGCAGCGCGAGATAATCCGCATAGGTTTTTTGGTCTGAACTACTTACGCCCGTGACCTGCTCCCCAGAAACAACTACATGCTCACCGTCCAGGTTCAAACCAATAGTGTCGAGCGTGTCTTTGCTAGGCTTATAGCCATGATCGAGTAGATTTAATTGCTTGACTATCGTCTCGGAGAAATGACTTAAGCTGTGGGCGACAGGAACCCTAAAACCCGGGTGAAATTCACGCGTGCTCGCTAAACCACCCAGGGTATCAGTGGCTTCTAGCAGTAACACTGACTGGCCTTTTTGAGCCAGATAGGTGGCACAGATAAGACCGTTATGGCCACCGCCAATGATTATATTGTCGTATGCTTGCAACAGAGACTCTCTTGAAGTTGAACGTTATAGGGAGACTAGTATTAGCCCCCTCCTCTCACCACCGCGCCTATACGCATTGATCACTAAACTTCAGCGTCATTAATTTCATTACGCCATTCAACAATGTTCATCTCGATAGCGACAAAGCCCGCAATCCAGACAAACTCATCCCAGGCAAACATGTAGTGGCCTCGATAGATCCAATACCCCGCAGCGGCCCAAAGCAAAGAGTAGAGACACCATTTTGTGATGCTTAAAGTCTTGAAAATTAGCCCTTGGCCAATATTTCTGTCCTGTAGCCAAACTGCAACCTCAATACTAAGCAGTATGAGCAACCAAATGATGGCTTCAAAAATATCAATCCACGCTAATTGTTTTTCGATCGCTAACCCCGCTGCGTCTTCAACAATAAAGAAGGTGGGAGGATCCACATAAAAGAACTGATTGGCTGAGGATAAACTGGCGCAATTACTACTGTTGATTTCGGAATACACTAAGTTAGACGCATAGGAGAGATCTTTGCCGATCAACTGACAAAGGTTAGTAACTTCTTCAACAGGGACTGCAGCATAGATTTCAGCCAGATAAACCCCATAAGCATAAAGGGTGTGCGCCAATGATATATAGCAGACCAGTCTTATGCCTTGCATTAATAGCGTTTTAGCACGAGATAGGGGGTCGTCCGACAAAAGGTAGGTCTCTAGCTCGAACAGCAGTAGCAAGATAATCCAAGCACTTTCATCAATGGTGGTCGCAAAGGCTCGAGAGATCTCTAGAAGAGAGCTTCCGCTATACAGAGTATGGCCGGCAATGACCAAGTCATTCCTGATATAGAAGCCAAAATTAATAATGACTAAAGTATAAACGAGCCACTTAATAGTTTGGCGAATCTCAAATGATTGTTGTCCAATAGTGATCACTTTGGCATTCATAATGCAGACTCCGACCTATCCATAATATGTCCCTATATAATTATTTTAATCCTTTCCCTGGTACCAGATTGGTGATGTCCAAGCCATTTCTACGATAGTTTCTGGGTAGCTTCCATCAGTGCACACCGGTGGGCGCTGTCCCTCATCAATAGAAGCGCAGTCATAGGTATGCCAACGAGCTGTCTCGGGCTCAACAGCGCGCAGGTAATAATAAGCCGACTGAGACGCTTCAAAGTTGTTGTCGACATACACCGCACAAAGACTGTCTGCGCCTTTCTCATTACTAGCAACAGGAATTACCTCTGCGGTCATCTTGCCTTGGTCGTCGATCCAGCCTTTAATCAGCTCTAGAGCATGTAACTTTTGCCCATCTGGGTCCTTCACTGCATAAGCTAAGAATGATGGTTTAACCGCAGACGCTGATGGCATTAGATCACCACCCATAGGAACCCCATTTGTGTAAGCTTGAGCAATCATATCGCTGCGCTCACAAAGTCCTTGATCCAATGACCAACCGGCAAATAACCGGGGTCTAATTCTAGGGCCAGAGGTGCCAAATACTTCTTTTCTCAGCATCGCATCGAAAATTGCATCACGGGTGTTTTCTTTGGCCCATACGCCCGCCAAACCACCCGGATTTCCATCGATACCGCTAGTCAAAAGCCCTGGCTGCAAACGCTCTATTGCTGAACCTTCACCACTTACAGCACCCACCCAAGCTGATTCTTTTACACCACCGGCGTTTGCCGAATGCGTATCGGTGGCGGCAATAATGCCTAACTTAATGGGATTTAAACCAATAGTCTGCTCCTCCCTCAAACCCACCAATAAAGCTGATCGCTGGAAGTCCGTGGGATGAACGCATCCGGCACCCACCATGCCGTTCTCACCAATCTCATTAGAGTCACATTCTTTAGTTACCGACGACGTTTCCATCATGGCAATCCCCTCGGCTTCATAATCACGAACACTGTAGGTTTTTTTCTCACCGATTCGCCTAACGGCTTCCACATTACACAATTCATCAGGCGCACCAAAAATACTGCTCAAGCCGTTAATGCATTCTGAGCCACCTTTGTGTTGGAAAATCTCCATGATAGGCTCGCGTTGCAGACGTTTCTGCGCATAGGCTCGTTTTACTTCAGTGGTATTTTCAAGCTGCATGTAGGGCGCCATGCGCCCGTTAGATAGATTAGTGTTGTGTGGAATAGTCAGATAATCACAACCTTGTTGGGGGTCACAAGCATCATCCAGCGCGGCCCACAATTTGCTATCAATAGGTGCGTCGATATAACTGACAGGCAAAGCTGGTACCACGTCATTTCTAAAAATAACATTGCGGTGATAGTTAGAGACCCCGGGGGTTCCGGTATATTCATAGGCGACAAAACTAGTAAATTCACAGGGTGTATTGGCGCGATTGGAGACTGCTTGAATATCTTCCCAAGGAGACTTGGCATAATCGCGACAGAGACTGCCATCCTGACCACAGATCTCGGGGATTCTTGTTGGTGTCTCAGTAGTAATGACGCTAGACAACATCACCATACCCAGACGTTCATCAGATCTATAGCCAACACAAAACGCTGTGCTGTATACCGGCGAAGACGCCGTTCGGCACAGCGCTCGCTCACCGAGAAATTCGCCATGGTCAGTCACTGCCAAAAAGTCTAACGGACGATCTATTTTGGTGCGGCCAACAGCAACCCCTTGATCGTTAATGGGAAAAATAGGAATCTCTTCTCCGCGAGCATAGCGATGGGCATCTTCAGGAGTTGCCCCAGTACTGTTAGCCGCGGCATCAAATGAGTAGCGAGTATGTATGTGCAGATCCCCAAACAGTGCTGTGCCGTTTTGGTTGGCATTATCACAACTGTGAGTCTCGGATTGCTCACCGAGATGACTGTTGCTAGCCTCGCTGACAGCGACCTCTGTGGTTGAGTCTGGAGCACTGCATGCGGTGAGTAAAAAAGACACCGCCAAAACAGATCTATTAGTTTTATGAAACATTGCCATTCCTTATTTTTATATTTTATTTGATTAGGAATCTCAGTTTTACTGTATTTTGGAAATCACTTCCCTTTGATGCCACCCATGTAAGACACCCATATTTTTCTTACGCCCGACTCAGCCACAGTCAATGTCCCGCTCCAGCCTTGCGGTAACACTAAGCCCTCTCCGGCCTTATACACCTCCTTCTCTCCATAGTTGTTCGTCATGATTAAACTACCCTCAAGGACCAACATTAATTCATCATATTCAAGATCATCATAGCTCATTTGACCCGGCTTACTCTCCCACACACCAATCCCAAAATTTTCATCGGCACTGTAAAAATAATCATGGCCACGCGCAACAAGATTGCCAGCATCCGGTTCATAGGGTGCAAAATCACCCAGATTTTCACCTTCCAATCGCTGCCGATCCAAACGGACAATGGATAGATTAGTACTGGCATGGCCATCAGCATAGACATTAGTAATACCGATATGATCCTGACTGACAACGCCAACCATCAGCATGAGCATACTCCAACTAAAAAACGCGAGGATCTTTAGTAGCCTGACGTGGTTAAAAATTGCTAACTTTATGTTTTGTATCATGGCTAAAACCCTTTGTAGACTGCTGCATTACTTACTCATCGGGGAATGTATCGTGCTGTTCTCCCCTATTATCGAATTCATACCAGGGCGCCTTGGAGCCCATGAAGATATGGTAGGCAGGTGGCAATTTTGGATTGCCGTCGATCACCCCCATGGCAAGATAGAGTGCATTAGGCTCCTCTGTCGTTGCCACCAAAATATTAGAACCACAGTTTTTACAGAACAGTCTCTGATGACTATCTGAAGAAGCATAAGAAGATATTTCTGACTTACCGGAAAGGTATCTCAAAGCAGTGCGCTCGACTCCAGCATATGAAGCAAAGGCCGCGCCATGCAGGCGTCTGCACTGGCTGCAGTGGCAGTGACTGTAATCGTTTATTTCGCCATCGACCTGAAACCGCACTTTTTGGCATTCACATCGTCCAGTTATCATCCTAAGACTCCTGCTAAATCGACCGCCTAAAACTTATTGGGTGGAGTAATCGAACTTCGAGGATGACTCCAAAATGGTTTTGTTGACATAGTACACTTAGCCCAGGTAGCTCGCCACTCAAGCTCTTTTTGGTAATAGATCTCTGCCCAGATATTTTCAGGCGGCTTACCCTTTACGAATTCGACATCCGCCAAGGACACGTTCATCTTCAGTATAGGCGACCATACACAAGATTTAATGGTACCTATACGTGACCCGCCCTTACTGTCATAAAGGAAGGCATCTGTGGGCGTTTTATTGCCCTCTACTGAGAGCCTCACTAAGCGGCGGCCTGTAAGCATTTTTGATTCCGCTAGGAGGGCCTTTTTACCGGTGAAATAGGGCTTTTTAAAACTAACCAACCAAGCCAGACCCAGCTCGAAGGGTGATCGGTCTCGATCTGCCCTTACTGCGGTTTCAGCGGTGTTAAAGTCATCGCCAGGCATAATAAAACCAGCTTCGATACGCACCATATCTAAGGCACCAAGACCAATTGGCCGTATATCAAACAAACCCTGTTCTTTAACCGCGAAAATAGCATCCCAGACAGCAAGAGCCTTGGTTGGATCAGCCCATACTTCATAACCTAGGTCACCGGTAAACCCTGTCCGGGAGACCATTACATCGATTCCGTTGAGTGTGCTGTAACCGATATCAAACGGTTTAAGTCGTTCCACACCTGTAACACCTGCCGCGGTCAACACAGAACAGGACGTTGGGCCTTGAACCGCTAAGGCCGCTATATTGTGTGTTTCCTGCTCTATATTAACGTCAAACCCCAGACTAGACAGCAGTAACCAGTCCAATTGATGGTGCTGAGAACAGAGCCTATAGTCACCTTCACTGAGGTGAAAAATAGTCCCATCATCAAGCACTTTGCCCTCATCATTACACCAAATGACATAGGTGACTCGCCGAGGCTTGAGCGCAGAAATGTCGCGCGTAACCAGGCGATTCAAAAACGCCATTGCATCGGGACCGGTGATCCGGTATTTCTCCATCGGAGTTAGATCCATAACACTGCAAGTACTGCGAACGGCAAAGTACTCAGACGCCAGCGTATCGAACACTCGGGCGGTCTTATACCCATTCCAGGACATCCACTCTTGCACCAAGCATTGCTCATCAATGCGAGTCTGAAAGGGACTTGGTTGTAGAACTTCTCTAAAATTAGTCGCTGGGTGGCTATCCGTTTGAGTCGGCATTACATGTCTCCCATCGCCAATATTCGCTGAGCCGCATTGTGACCGGGAACACCTGTAATGCCGCCGCCAGGATGGGCCGCAGCACCACACAGGTAGAGTCCATCAATAGGCGTTTGATATTGCGCCGCCCCATGCACTGGGCGCATCATAAACGATTGATCAATACTTAATTCACCATGGTGCCAATGACCACCAGTAATATTATATTGATCTTCAATGTCCACCGGGGTGAGCAGTTGGAAGGCGACCAGGGAGGCCGAAAATCCTGGTGCATACTGCTCAATTGTCTCCGTTACTCTTTGCACAAAAGCATCTCGACTGTCCTGCTGCCAGTCTTCTTTTAAATGATAGGGCGCAAAAGTCGCCGATACCGACATTACATGATGACCCGCTGGTGCTAGTGAAGAATCACTCACGCTGGGAATAGTCATTTCCAATACCGGGTTCTCTGAAAACTCACCATATTTAGAATGATTGAAAGCATGCTCCACATAGCGCATATCGGGGGCAATAATTAGCCGCTGTGCTAACTGCTGAGTGGGCAGTCCAGTGAAAGCAGGCAATTCATTTAGAGCAAAGTGTAATTTGGCAACATCACCATTCTGGCGCACCGAGTTAACCCGGTGACAGAACATTGCATCTAACTGCGGCGCGCCCACCAAATCGATGAAGGTGGTTTTAGCATCGGCATTAGATACAACGATGTCGGCATCGACCCGTTCACCAGACTGCAAGAGAACACCCTGTGTGCGTCCGTTTTCGACTAAGATCTTAGCGACTTTAGCTCCGATTCTTATGGTCACACCAGCCTCGACCGCGGTGGTTTCTAACATCGCTGAGACCTTGCCCATGCCACCTATGGGAATACTCTGCACTGTCTGCGTCTCGCCCCATAGCCGCTGCAAGTAGGTCAACACTGTATTGGGTGTGCGCGGGCCCATATGCTGACCCAAAACGGCATCCACGGAGATTGCTCCCTTTAGCGCAGGGCTGTCGAATACCTCATTGAGAACGTCATAAATATTAATACCGCCCACACGAAGAAACTCACGCATAGAATTAGTACCAAGACCAAAGCGCAGGCTCCAGCCGAGTTTCGCCAGGGTTAATTTATCTTTTTTGTCCATGTCCTTTAGACGTGGAGGCGTATTCATCATCAGCGGTTGTAGCGCCTTGGCATAGCCTCGAAATTCTTTTTTAAATCCCCGATAGGCCTCAAGGTCTTTTGCCGACAGGCTGTTTGCTGAAACCTCATCCCGACCTAGGGTGAGATGATCGCCATCGCGTTGCAGTGAAATAGTGTCAACGGGTTGGGTGAACGAGGGATTAACGATATTTAACTTAAGATCTTTACAGACTTTGGCATTAAGCCCATAAAGGACATGTGCCAGGCCGGAGGTTCTATAGCCCTCGGCAAAAGCCGCTGTAGATGCACCGCCACCGACTGTGTCTCTGGCTTCCAATACCTCAACTGAGTGGCCCGCTTTGGCAAGATAGCTCGCACAGATTAAGCCGTTGTGGCCACCACCTATAATCACCACTGAGTTAGACTTAGTCATCGCCAAAGTCCTCCGGAGTGGTATTAGGTTTACCGAGATCTCGAAGAATTTCCCGCGCTGAATTTGCGCCTGGCGCACCCATCACACCGCCGCCAGGATGATTAGAGGAACTGCACATATACATGTTTTTTACCGGGCCCCTATACTGAGCATAACCTGGAAATGGACGATTAAACATCAGCTGGTCCAGAGTTAACTCGCCTTGGAATATATTACCTTCCGTCAACCCCACCTCGGCTTCAAGCTCACGCGGTGTGCGTATTTCGGCATGCAGTATAAGATCTTTAAAATTAGGGCTGTAATCGGCTATTTGGTCGATCACTGCAGCGCCGAAGGCGTCACGTTTAGCGTCGGTCCATCCCCCGTCTGCTTCAACCGGGCAATACTGCACAAATACCGACATCATGTGCTTACCCGGAGGCGCCATGGTTGGGTCATACTGCGTTGGAATGACCATGTCGACATAGGGGTCCTGAGACCATCGATCATCCTTCCAATCATCATAGGCTCGCTCAAGTCTCTCCAATGTATCGGTAAAGTGCATATGACCCAGAGTTAACGGGGACCCTTTGGGCAGTGCCGGAAATTCAGGCATGCCATCAAGGGCAATATTGACCTTGCCAGAGGAGCCCCTAATCTTAAAGTTTTCAGCACGTTTAACCAAATCCGCTGGAATATCATTGGCATCCATCAGACTCAGGAAAGTACGCTTCGCATCAAGGTTGGAGACTACCGCCTTGGCATAGATTTGCTCGCCAGAGGCCAGCATTACACCGGTTGCTTTGCGACCCTTAACAATAATATTTTGTACCTCAGCATTGGTGCGTATGTTACCCCCATAAGATTTAAAAGCGGACCCAATAGCTGCTGAGACAGAACCCATGCCACCACGAGCAAACCCCCAAGAACCTACATTGCCATCAACATCACCCATTGCATGATGCAGTAAGACATAAGCTGTTCCTGGAGAATAAACACCGAGTCCAGTCCCTATAATGCTACCACCAGAAAAATGCGCCAAAATGACATCACTCTCGAAGTACTGTTCGAGATACTCAGCAATCGACATGGTAAAGAAACGGATGAACTCGTAAATCTGACTTTCACTGAGGCTATAAAAACGCTTCAGCAAGTAGGCGAATTCCATAGCATCACGTATTTTGAAAGACGCAGGATCAGGTGGTGTACGCAGTAAAAATCCACGAATCAAGCGACACCATTTCATCAGGTCAGCATCAAACCTAATCGCTGCATCAGCATCACGTTTGGAATGCCTAGCAACTTCTCGCCGCCAAACAGTGGGCTGGTGATAACTGCCCAAATAATCACCATCTTGTTTAAAGGTTACACTGCCCTGCAATGGCACAACCTCTAAACCATGCCGCCCTAGATCAAGGGATTGGTAGATTTCAGGTCTAAACAGGCTACACACGTAGGAACAGTTTGAATATTTCCAGTCCTGATGCAACTCAAGACTAGCGGTGGCACCACCGATATAATCATTCTTTTCTAAAACAACAACATCAAGGCCGGCCTTGGCTAGAAAAGCGGCGTTGGTAAGACCATTGTGGCCCGCTCCAATGATGATTGCGTCGTAGTTTTTCATTCTGATTTGGCGATCTCTCGATGCGTTAAAAACCATTTGAGTATAACTATACCAAAGCAACCTGCATTCGTGGCCTATAGGTTGAGATAAAGTCCTTTTTTGAGTCTAGCAGAATGCAGACCCAGTTCAACAAGCTACAAACTCGCCTCTTCTAAATAGGGAATTGACTTCCAAGACTAAAGGATTCAAATTTGTAACTTGTCGAATGGCAAATATTGTATTGACAGATCTTGTAGCCAAAAATATTAACCATCGTCAAAAGGAGACTAATTGTGCAGCGTCAAGAACAAGCAGATGTTTTAGTAGTCGGCGGCGGCACAGCGGGCTTTGGTGCGGCGGTGGCCGCAGGTCGGCAAGGTCTAAAGGTGATTCTTTTAGAAGCCACCAGCAAAGTCGGCGGCGTGATGGCATTTTGCCCTGGGATGCCCTGGGGAGCCGCTTACCCCGCTGACAAAATTATTGGTGGCCTAATGGGCGAACTTACTGAGCGGCTGGAAAAGATGAATCCTCCGGCGGCTGAAAAACGTCCCTGTACCTTAGCTAATTTTGGCCCCGAAATTATCTATGATCATGACATTGCCACATTGACCATGTTCGAAATGCTCGAAGATGCCGGCGTCAATGTTCGTCTCAACGCATCGGCTATTGAGCCTACGATGGAGGGCTCGCTCATCAAGAAGGTCTGCTGTTTTGACCGCAATGGTTCGTTCACGGTGGCAGCATCAATCGTCATTGATTGTTCTGGAGATGGCGACCTCTCTGCCAAGGCTGGCGTGCCTTATAGTGTTGGCGACCTTAAGGGAAACACTATGGGGGTAACCTGCTCTTTTCACATGGTGGGCGTTAACTGGGAGGAAACATTTTCGGAGCCAGACCCCTACTTTAGTGAATTTGCCGCCAAAGGAATCAGCGAGAATAGACTGCATCCTGATCTTGCTAAGCTCTATTTAATGAAAGGATTTCATCGTGGTAGTGTTTTTTGCAACTCGGTTCATGTTCGCGGTGTTGATGGCACCAACCCGGTCGCAGTTGGTCAGGCAACTCAGGAAGGTCGGCGGCGCTGTCACCAATTAGCACAGTTTTTGCGCTCGGATATTCCCGGTTTTACCAATGCTTACATGACCCTACTGTCGCCCACAGTGGGCGTGCGTGAAACACGAAAACTGGAGGCCGTGTATAAAATTACCGGCGAAGATCTTGCCAAGGGCACAAAGTTTTTCGATGGTATTGTTTGTTGTGACAATCCAATTGATGACGTTATGCGCTCAGACTCAAGCATGACTCATGAGGCTATCGTAGATGAGGGAAGCTATTACACCATTCCATTTCGATCATTAATTCCAGCCAATGTAACAAACCTTATGTTTGCCGGACGTATTGTCTGCGCAGACCCCACTGCGTTTGCCTCGGTCCGCGGAATGCCGCAATGCATGACCATGGGTCAGGCAACCGGTACCGCTGCTGCTCTTGCTCTGAAAACCAAGACTACCGTTCAGGCTATTGATATACAGTCTCTGGTTAATGAGCTCTCAAGACAGGGCGTGAATGGGCTCGGGGAAGCGTCGCTAACCTAGTAAAGAGACTGGAGTCTGGGTCCGTCGAGGATCCTTGAAAAATGGTCCACGGCTAAGCGTCATATCAAAACGCTCCCCCTTAAGAAGAATCCATGCCTCTGCACAATCTGAGTGCTGCTGATAAAGAGACAGATTACCAATAAGGCTACCTAGCCCCCACGACCACGCTGAGCAGTTGACGGAGCCAACTTCCTGTTGACCACCATTGACCATCGCATAAACGGCAAGACCGTCTTCGACATCACAACGCTGGCTAATTTCAAACTGTCGCAGCACGAATCTTTGCCCGCCGGCATTCTGATCAATGAGAGCATCACGACCAACGAAGTCTTTTCCTTTTAGATTAACTAACCATCCCAAACCAACCTCAAAGGGTGATCGCACAAAGTCAGGGTCGGGATCAGCTTCCGTGGAAAAATCCCAGCCAGCAACAATAAAAGCGCCCTCCAAACGACATGCTTCTAGTGCAGTTAACCCATAAGCTGGAATCGCTAGCTTTTTAGCGTCTCTGGCGCCTTGAATTAACGTTTGAAATGTCGGCGTAAAGTCAGACTGAAACCAAACCTCATAACCCAGGTCGGCGGTGAAGCCCATTCGAGCAACGACCACATTAGCGCCTAAAATGGCATATTGTCGAACCTCAAAAGGCTTTAGTTCATTTACCTGATTAAACCCCATTGATGCCAGTATCGATGCTGACTGCGGACCTTGAACAGCGACACCATGCCAATGGTCAGTACAGTCGGTAATACTTAGGTCTTTAGGACTAATATCTAAGTGTTCTCGGAAAGAATCAAGATACGCTGAATGGTCTATATCAGAAGGCATCAATAGATAGTCATCATGAGCAAACTTGTAGAGAATAGAATCATCTTTCATGCTGCCGTCTTCATGACAATAAGCAACATAAATACCTCGCATACTCTGGGTATTACTGACAGGTCTTGTCAGTACATAATCTAATAATCGTCCTGCAGCTGATCCAGTAATTCTAATCTTTCGGATCGGGGAGACATCAAACAAGGCGCAACTTTTACGGATTGCCCAATACTCTTGCTCAGCATTACCGTAATCTTTGGGTAACAAGAACCCATTCCAATTAATATAATCTTGATCTTCAACGCCTATTTGTAAAATCTGCTCAAACTGGGCGGCATCCGTGTCATTAAAGAAATCAAAGAAGGCGCTTTTTTTCATAAGATTATTTTAATACCTCACTACTGTTATAAATTCTCTGTTCGGTCGATAAGCATTTAAAACCTCAAGCGGTCGCTTCTCAATCAACTCCTTTGCCACCAAGCGGCCAATAATCGGGGCTAGTGTTATGCCGCTGTGACTAACAGCAATATAGACGCTGGGTTCTTCACTGGAATAGCCCAACACTGGATGACCGTCTAGTGGCAGAGGTCGCCAGCCAATCAAAATCTCATCTGCCTTAACATTTGTTAATCGTGGGACATATTTCACCGCCAAATCTAATACTCTTTGAGCATGATCCTGAGCTAGGACTTGGCTTGGATATCGATTAGGTCTGCCCTTTAACCTCAAATTATGAGCGGATGTCTTTGGTGCGCCGGCCTGTTCACCAACTACAATACGCCCATCAAAACGCTGATGAATATGCACACCAGGAGCGACTATAATTCTATTCAACAAAGGCTCAGTGGGCTCTGTCACCACAATAATGCCAGGCGTTGAACGCTGGGGGATATTCAGTTTGGCGATGTTAGCGATGGTCTTAGAGGCCGCACCCACAGCAAGTACAATTTGATCAAAAGGCATAGGGCCGCAGGTTGTGTCAGCGATTTCACCTTTCAAGGTTTTGGCGATACCGTTTAACTTACATGGATAGATTACTTTTGCACCATTAGTTTGTGCGGCGGAGAGAAGCTTTTTTGTAGCCTGTGAGGGATCAACTGCCCCATCGTTAGCAGAGTACGCTACGTTATCCGCACCCATAAATGTAACATTAGGCTCCAACATTTTAGCGCTGACTACAGGCAGTATTTCGGCGGCCTCGCCCCAATCTATTTGCTCTGCAACCTGTAGGCCAAGTTTTTCCTGACGGTCAGAACTTTCAAACCACTCAAGAGAACCGCCCCACTTAACAGGGACACCAATCTGCTTTGACAATTCGTGCCAATAGCCGACACTTTGTTGATTTAGAGCATGATAAGCCTGCGGTTGTTTTGCCCAAGACGCATTGATCCATGCAAAGGTGGCCAATGATGCATGAGAAGCTGGTGATTGCATGTCAATAATAGTGACTTCAACCTCTTCCAAAGAGAGATGATAGCCAATCGAGGCGCCTACTATTCCTGCGCCAACGACTAATACCTTTTCTTTAGCTAAAACAGCCTCGCTTAACAAAGAAAACATAAACAGGCAGACACATTGTTTGACGACTAGTTTCATTGGAGTATTAAAGTTATGTTGTTTAAACAGAGTCTACCATGGATTTTTTTGCTCCCTATTTTGCCTATAGGTTAGGAATTGCTTGAACTAATGCAAAGCTCTCAAAAAATCATTTAGTATCCGATGGTAGCTTTCTAAGCATGCGGTGAGTTAATATTTTGGCATACTGAAAATAGCTAATGGGAATTCACTTTGTCATCTAACCCACAAAAAGCCTTGTTTGATGAGGCATTTGGACACCTAAAAGCCGGAACTCCTGAACGCGCCTTGGACGCATGCATGCGCGGAATCGACGCATTTCCCAACGACGCTAATATTTTTTGTTTGGCGGGTCAGTCTTTGATAACCCTGAAGCGCTTTGAGGATGCTCGAGGGCATATCAATGCTGCGTTGCATAAATTTCCGGATTTTGCCAATGCCCATGAGATGCATGGCGACCTGTTGTTGCTTGAGGGTCAATTTGAGAAATCTATTGAAGCTTATCAATATGTGCAACAGGCACAGCCAAACAGAACCCATGTCACTGCAAAGATTCAGCGCGCCAATGAATTAATCAATTCACTCGTTGCCGGCGCATCACCTCAGCGGCAAGATTTTGCATTCACTGAAGAGCTTAAGCAAGCACAGCAATTTAAGCAGGATGGTGAACCTAAAAAGGCAGAAGAAATTTATCGTACAGTATTAAGAAAGAACCCGAACCACTCAGAGGCAATGCTTTTGCTAGCCGGCGTTGCCGCAGCGCACAATAATTATAGTGATGCAGAAATGTTATTACTTCGGTCGGTGGAAAAGTCTCCTAACTTTTCCCGAGCCTGGCTAGATCTGTCGAAAATGCAAGTAGAACTCGGCAAATATCCTGATGCACTAAAAAGTGCCGAACGACTCGTTGAACTGAACCCGGATATTGCCGAGTCACTGGTTGCCTTGGGCAATACTCAGGCGCAATCTAATTTTACTGAATTAGCCATAGAAACCTACCGTCGAGCCATAGACTTGTCTCCGGCTCATCAATCCGCTTTCTCAGGTTTGGCTCACCAGCTAAAGACCGTGGGTCGGCAAGATGAAGCGGTTGCAGCCCATAGGCAGAACATTAAAGTAAACCCCAGCAATACCGAGTCCTATTGGAGCCTAGCTAATCTAAAGACGTTTCGTTTTGAGGCCTCCGAAGTCGACACAATGGAGCAGTTACTTGAAGATAAGTCACTTGAAGATCTCTCTGTTGTGCAGCTTTGTAACGCACTGGGTCTTGAGTATGAGGGTCGCAAAGACTATGAGCGGGCCTTTCATTATTTTGAGCGCTGCAATCAGACCCGTCGACAATTAGAAAAATACGATCCGGTGGGACATGAAGTGCTCATTAATCAAATTATCGATGTGTTTAACGCTGATTTTTTCCAAGAACATAAAGGGCTGGGTAATCTTGATAGCTCTCCGATATTAGTGGTGGGACTTCCGCGATCGGGTTCAACCCTAATTGAGCAAATTTTGGCTAGCCATAGCCAAGTGGAAGGCACGCACGAATTGAGTGATCTTGCTCAAATGGTACAAGATTTAAAAAGAAAGAGTCCTCGCGGTACGCACTTTCCTGAGAACATGCGCGAAAAAAAGGTACAGTCATGGCACGACATTGGTGGCCAGTATCTGCAAAGAACCGACAAATATCGCAGCGGCACCGTACACTTTATTGATAAAAACCCGAATAACTTTATCTATTGCGGCCTACTTCAAATTATTTTGCCCAACGCAAAAATTATCAATGCTCGTCGCCATCCTTTAGACAGCAGTTTTGGTAGTTATAAACAATTGTTCGCCAGTGGCCAGCCCTTTAGCTATGACCTCTGCGAATTAGGAGAATACTACATAGAGTACCAACGTTTAATGGACCACTGGCATGCGGTGATACCAGGAAAGGTATTAGATGTGAACTATGAAGATGTGGTGGCTGACCTTGATACTCAGGTGAAGCGGATATTAGATTATTGTGAGCTGCCTTTTGAAGAGGCATGCCTGCGCTTTCATGAGACAGATCGAGCGGTCAAAACCGCCAGTTCAGAGCAGGTTCGCAAGCCTATCTACGCAAGTTCAGTAAATTTATGGAAAAACTATGAACCTTATATTGATGAGTTAATTGAAATTTTGGAGCCTCTACTGCAAAAGTTACCCGCTGACCAACAACCCATATCAATCATTAATATGACCCAATAAACACTTAGGCACACTAAATGCTTTTTGCCAATTAGATGCAAAAAAATGGGAAGCTACCTCTTTTGGGGTGTTGGATATAGCAAAAATTTGTCATAGGCTCGGTACCGAGGGAGTTAGTAAAAAAGTAAGGAGATTGAGTTGTTTTGTGGCAATGATTGGAAAAATGTTTTACATTCAGTGTATAACAATAAAAATTTTAGAACTTTGGCTAGCTCTGGGGAGTAATGATTCATGATCAAACCACACTCACGCATTAAGATGGCGCCGTTGGCAGCAGCTATCACAGCTGCATTAGGACTGACACCTTTGGCATATGCTCAGGATGATGAAGTTTCATCGCGAGCTATCGAAGAAGTCTTAGTTACCGCACGAAAACGGTCAGAATCAGCACTTGAAATTCCTTCGAGCATCCAAGCCTTGTCAGGTGATGACTTGAAAGAAATGGGCGCTCGTGGCATGGCTGACTATGTACGGTTTATGCCGGCTGTCACTGTAGTAGATTATGGCGCTGGCTCCTCCACAGTGGTGTTTCGGGGTGCTACGACGAGTTCAGGTTACGTCGGTCAATCCACTTCCTCTGTATACCTTGATGAATTAGCGATCACTACCACGGGGCAACAGCCCTCAGTGAGAATGGTAGATATTGCACGAATCGAAGCCTTAGCTGGCCCCCAAGGAACTCTTTATGGTGCGGACTCTCAAGCTGGCACACTAAAAATTATCACCAACAAACCAGAAATGAATGTGTCTGAGGTAATACTGGATATCGGCGTTCGCGCCGGAGCAGAAAGTGCAGGCAGTCATGATGGTTCTATTGTTGTCAACGTGCCTCTGATTGAAGATAAGCTGGCAGCGCGATTCGTTGTATTTAATGCCAAAGACGGAGGCTTTATAGACAACGTTTACGGCAAAACCATCACCAATGATCTAAAGGCTGATGCATTATATGGCCGCTCACCTTCCGGGTGGGGGACACTTGATAATGCCGATGTTGTAGAAGACGATATCAATGATCATAAAGTGACCGGTTGGCGTGCAGCGCTTCGCTGGGAAATTAACGACCAGTGGTCTGCTGATTTGACTCATATTCAACAAAAAACAGATTCCGGTTCCTATAGCGGTTTTGATCCTAATGTGGGCGATCTGCAAGATATTCGATATAACGAAGAATTTTATAAAACTGACTACAACATGAGTTCTTTAGTAATTGAGGCTGATCTTGGTTTTGCACAGCTGGTTTCTGCGACCTCATATTACGATCAAGATCTGTCGTTTAATCAAGATATTACTAACTACCATAAATCCTACTCAGCTTATTACTGCATAGAGTACGCAGGAGATGCGGCCTATTATGCACCCTACTACTTAGCAACCAGTGGTGGTCAAGGATTCATGTATGCGGCGGGTAACTATTGCCATGCCCCCACCGTTGAAGGTGACTACTTAGCCGCATTTTATGAAGTGGAGACCGCAGATCGGTTTAGTCAGGAAGTTCGACTGTCAAACCAAGGTGAGACTTATGATTGGTTAGTTGGCGCCTTTTACGAGGATAGTTCCTACGGATGGGTAGAGCACTTTGGCTACGTGACCGCTAATGAAAATGGTCGACAAACTACTCCTGGGGTTGCAGGAAGTCTATACCAAGACTCAATCGCATTAGCTTATTATGAATGGGCAAGCGGAGAGTCTTATCCTGATGCAACAGAAACTTGGTACTCTAAGAGTATTTCCAATGCTGAACAATCAGCAATTTTTGGCGAGTTAACCTGGCATCTTAATGACGCAACAGACATAACCGTTGGCGCTAGGTATTTCGATAGAGAAGATGTTGTCGATTACTATGAAGAGCATCCAACAGGAAATCTGGATGCGGATCCAAATTTTGCAAACGGCATTACCAGAATGATTGGTGCCACAAAAGAATTTGTTCCCAAAGTCTCGGTATCTTATAACCTAGATGATGACAGCATGATTTACGCACTTTGGACCGTTGGATATCGACCTGGCGGCACCAACCGCCAACGTGGCGATGCTGCTTTCCCGCAGCAGTATGAAGCGGACAAAATGATTAACTATGAGGCAGGTTATAAGGGCTCTTTTGCTGAAGACACCGCAACCTTGTCTTTAACCGCTTTTGCCATGCAATGGGACGATTACCAGTATGAATTGATTGACCCCTCCTTTGGCCCTTGTGATGATGAGTCTGTCGACAAGATTCCAGGTATTTGCGGACAACCTTATCAAGTGGGTGTCTTTAATGCCGGTGATGCACACATCAATGGTGTCAACGCAGAGTTTGATTGGAATCCTACTGATAATATCTCTCTAGGCATGAATATGGAGTGGTTGGAGGCTGAAACTGACACTGTCTTAGAATTGGGCGATCTCTACGTTGATTCAGGCACGCGACTCCCATTAACACCAGAGTTTACCGGTGGTATATGGGCTACCTACAACTGGACTGTCCCGTCGTTGAATGCAAACGCATATGCTCGACTACAGTGGTCATATAGTGGTGAACGCTTATCATCTCTACAGATGACTCCGCGCATGTATGAGGATGGATCAACAAACCCAAATCCTTCATGGACTAACCCCTCTTACGATATAGGTGATTTCAGTGTTGGCGTGCAAGGGGATGTCTGGGAAATATCGCTATTTCTTAATAACATTACAGATGAGAGAGCAATATACGCTCAAACAAATCAGGGCGGTTATACACAGCAAAATGTGGACGAAGGCAGAATGCACGTTCAAACACTGTATACCAACCGACCTAGGGAATATGGCATTCGCTTTATTAGGAAATTTGGTGGCGGTTAGAATATAGTTAAAACAAAAAAGGCTGGTTAAAACCAGCCTTTTTTTTGGCAACTTATAATCGAATTAATCGGGCCAAACAGCTAGCCCATGAATAGCGTTACGTATGTCCATAGTCACATTCACCGACGCCACCATTTGCTTACTTTGTAAATCATACAAGGTCACCGTTGACGGTGATGAGCCACCCGCAATAAAGCGGTCATCAATGACACAAAGACCACGTCCAAACGCTTGACGGGCAATTTTAGAGTCATCGACACCCGCAAACTGAATATCAGCCGGATCATAGTCGCGAATTTTAAAGGCCTGTCCTGCGCCTTCACGCGGAACAACGCGCAAACAATCACTCGCGGTGTCGTTGAAAATAATGCCGCCGTTAAACGGACGTGCGTTGTGCGTTCCTAAAGGTAAACTGCACACCTCAGTCACTTTGTTCTGATCATCAATATGCAACAGAGCTTCGGTCTTCAAACCACTGAGATAGATTCCGGTAGAGTCAACATGCACCATGTTAATATGCAAATCATTAAAGGCTCTAGGACCATTTGGAGTCTGAGGGTCGAAGGCGAAACCACCCCATTGGCCTAACTGCTTTTGCACATGAAAGCCCCACACAAATGCCTTTTTGTCCAAGTCAAAAGCCAGAAGAGCATCATGCCCAGTGGATGTTAAAAACAAGATTCGATCGACACGGCATATTTCATGGCAGTGATTGAGATAGCGGTTGCGCCATGAGGTTTGAACAGCAAACTCTTTGTCATAACAAAAAAGTTCATCTGAGGCGGCGATCCAGATGTCGTCTTTATCAACATTAATGCCACGCAAACCTCGGTCCGCACCTCGACCCGCGAAATCAATTTCACTGGTATTCCAGTCAACATGCTGCTCAAGCTTTTGTTTCTCAAAATCAATGGTATAAACGCCACCATGGCTTTCGCCCTGCTGGCTACCTCGAACTACAGATGTCGCAATAAGCGTCGGTAGTTTAATTGCCATAGGTAATTTCCCAGATTTTTCTTACTTTTAATCAGCCTAAAGTATACCTCATGGACTGCTAACAATGTCCACAAAAGCAGACTTAAGAGCGTGTCTTGCGATCTCTAAAAGCCATTGGAATTATCGGTTTAGCCGACTCTGAAAAAAGAGTTTATAATCGGTGCATAACTCAATGGAAAACGTGACTATGCACTCTCTAATCTTCCGACAGTTCATACTTTTAGTGATAACAGTTGGTTATCTTTCAACATCAGAAGCAAAGACCTATGCCCTTGTTGCTGACGGGCTCATCGACGGCAAAGCGAATAATGTTTTGCAAGACAAAGCGGTGATAGTTACCGGAAATCAAATTACGGCCATTATAAATATTGACCATATCCCAAAAGGCGCGATTAAAATTGACCTCCCAGGCACAACCTTGATGCCAGGAATGATTAATGCCCACGAGCACCCCCTGTTGTACAAAAGCGACTACCAAAATGCGCATTTACAGGCATCCTCGGCCTACAAAGCACTATTGGGTCTAAAGAACCTGCAAAGCCTACTTAGCGCCGGATGGACAACCATCAGAGTGATGGGTGATGGCGATGTTTATTATGCTAATCAAGATATTCGCAAGGTAATTGACAGTGGCGTATTCCTTGGACCTCGCCTTACCGGAGCTGCGCACTATATTTCAATTACCGGTGGTGGTGGCGATGTTAACTATTTTTCTCCGGAACAAAATGTTATCGCTGATGGCTTAATCGCCGATGGGCCTGATGAAATTCGAAAAGCGATTCGGAAAGAAATTAAGTACGGCTCAGATTGGATAAAAATCATGGTTACTGGCGCATTTATGTCTGTCGGTGATGACCCGAAAAATGTTTCCTTTAGCCCCGAAGAATTATCAGCGGCCATGGAAGAGGCTTCACGCCACAATGTGCCGGTGGCCGCCCATGCTCATGCAACAGACGGTATTAACCAAGCCATTATTGCCGGGGCACGATCTATAGAGCATGGCAGTTATCTTAACGAAGAATCTATAGCACTGATGGTTAAACACCAGACCTATTATGTACCGACTATTTATATCGGAGATTATTACGCTAACAGTGGCAAGCTGCTCGCGCAAAGTAAAAACGATAATTTTTACACCTCATTTAGAGATGAATGGCTGCAGATGATTGGCAAGGCCTACAAAGCTGGAGTAAAGATTGCAGTGGGTTCAGACCTATGTGGCTCGGCAATACCATCACATGTATGTGCTCGAGAATTTGCTACCTTGATTGAAGCGGGTTTAAGCCCTATGGATGCGATCAAAGCCGGCACTATTGTCGGGGCGGAATTACTACAATGGGATGATAGGCTCGGCAGTATTGAGACTGACAAATTGGCAGATATTATTGCTGTTTCTGGAAACCCGCTAGAAGATATAAGCGCCCTAGAGAACCCAGTGTTTGTTATGAAAGATGGTGTGATTATCCTCAATGACGTGGAAAACTACTCTGCTTTTAATCATTAGAACCCTGGTTAAACCATAGTTGCCAACATGGTGTTGGGGTTTTCCAGATAGGCCTTCCAACAATTATTGAACCGCGCGATGGTAGCACCATCAATAACCCGATGATCTCCTGACCAGCTGACTGACATGATCTTGCGCGATATAATTTGGTTGTCACTATTAAAACGCGGCAAATCCTGAATTTTACCTAAGGCGACTATAGCAACCTCCGGACTATTGATAATGGGTGAAGCGGAAATGCCGCCAATCGCACCTATGTTGGAAATAGTAATAGTGCCGCCTCTAAGCTCCGCAATATTAATAATTCCCGAACGGGCAGCGTCGGTTAGTCTCGACACCTCAGCGGCTATCTCTAATATAGAGCGCTTTTGAACATCCTTAACATTAGGCACCAGCAGCCCATTTTTTCCATCTACAGCCATGCCAATATTGTGACTACCCAGATAGGTAAGTTCAGTAAACTCATTGTCAACGCGGCTATTCATAATAGGGAACTGGCTGAGGGATAATGATAATGATTTGATCAACAGGGGCATTAAAGTAATCTTCACCTGATCGGCATAGGTACTTTTTAGTGTCGCTCTTAGCTGTATTAGCTCAGTAACATCGATTTCATCCACAAAGGTAAAATGAGGGATCGTGGAAACTGACTCAGACATATGCTGAGCCATAATTTTCCGAACGCCAACAATAGCTTCAGTGCGATCTTTATTGGGTGCAGTTATTTGTTGGGCCGACGCTTGCTCCAGGGTCTTCAGATATAAGTGAACATCCTCTTTGAGAACACGCCCATTTTTGCCGGTACCTGAAATCATCGACAAATCGAGCTCGTATTCACGCGCTAACTTTCGTACTGCTGGTGTGGTCAACACTTTGCTACTTTGATTTTCTCTAGTATCCTGAGATGGCTGTCTTACCAGCTCTAATTTCAATTCGGCAGTCTCATTGACCTCGGGATTTTCTGGCACTGACTCACTGCTATCAAGAACTTCCTCATCGGTATCAATGGCAAATAAAGGCGAGTGCACCTTAGCAATATCGCCATCGGCATAGTAAAGCTTGGTTATCCGACCCGAATACATGGAGGGTATTTCAACGACGGCTTTGTCGGTACTAACATCCGCGATCACTTGATCTTCACTGATCATGTCCCCTTCTTTGACTTTCCACTCAAGGACTTCACATTCAACGATGCCCTCTCCGATATCTGGTAAAATAAATTCTCTTTTCATCACTCATTCCCCTTTGTCACAGTAGCCATAATGACTAAAAGTTGACACTTTGTTTGATGGCTTCATAGACCTTTAGATAATCGGGTAAATACTCTTTTTCAAACACCAGTGGAAAAGGCGTATCCATTCCTGCTACGCGCATAATTGGCGACTCTAGCGATAAAAAGCACTGCTCTTGAACAGCGGCGGAAATCTCTCCTGCAAAGCCGCCGGTGCGCGGTGCTTCGTGACTAATAATGAGTCGACCCGTCTTATTGACGGATGCGGCTACAGTCTCAAGATCCCATGGTAATAGAGTCCGCAGATCAATCACCTCGCAAGAAATACCATCCTGAAGGGCCATCTTTGCCGCACGATGTAGTTGATGCATTTGGGCGCCCCATCCTACTAATGTAATGTCAGCGCCCTCAGTTACCACCTCAGCGACACCAAGAGGTATCTCATAGTCATCATCGGGCACTTCGCCAACTTCAGCACGATAGATTGCTTTGGGCTCAAAAAATATCACCGGGTCAGGATCTCGTATTGCTGAAAGAAGCAGTCCTTTAGCTTGATAGGCCGTACTGGGAATAACCACCTTTAATCCTGGAGTATGGCAAAAATAGGCCTCTGGTGACTGCGAATGGTAAAGTCCGCCGGCGATACCGCCACCGTAGGGCGTGCGAATGGTCAGACCACCACAGTTAAACTGGTCCCCGCTGCGGTAACGAAACTTCGCGGCCTCATTAACGATTTGATCGAAAGCGGGAAAAATGTAATCTGCAAACTGTATTTCAGCAACAGCAATAGACCCCTGGGCAGCCAGCCCAATAGAGAAACCAACAATACCCTGCTCTGTGATTGGTGTATTAAAGCAACGCTGCTTGCCGTACTTCTCTTGAAGTTTACTGGTCGCGCGAAAGACCCCACCAAACTGGCCAATATCCTGCCCTAGACAGATTACTCGCGGATCGTGTGCCATAGCTGTATCAAGCGCACTGTTTACCGCTTGAAGAAGATTAATTTGGGGCATGGTTAAAAACCTAGTTAACCTGCGTTAAAGCAGATTGATGACCACTATTGTTAGGGTTTGGTAAGTAGTGATCTGGATACTTAGCAATATGATTTAACAACTCTGTATATTGCTGACGTAGATGCAGTGGCGGTGTTTTATAAACATCAGTGATCAAGTCACTTAACGGTGGCGAGGGGCGCTTCTCTTGGCTCTTAAGAGCATCAAGAATTTCTTTTTTATACTGGGTCTTTAATTGATGATCTTGTTGGTCACTCCACCAGCCTTTATCCAATAGCCATTTTTTCATTCGCAGAATAGGATCTTTCTGACGCCAAATTTCTTCCTCATCAGCATTTCGATAACTGCTGGGATCATCCGAGGTGGAATGGGCGCCAAGTCGGTAACTCATGGTCTCTATAATGACCGGTGCATTGGTCTGCAATGCTAACCTGCGAGCCTCAACTGATGCGGCATAAACTGCCAAGATGTCATTACCATCGACTCTGATACTACTAATCCCATAGCCTATGCCTCTCGGTGCAATGCCATCGCCAGCAAATTGCTCTGAGGTAGGTGTTGAGATGGCGTATCCATTGTTTCGCACTACAAACACTACCGGACAATTAGAGACAGCTGCCATATTGAGCCCAGCATGAAAGTCTCCTTCAGAAGCAGCCCCATCACCAAAATAGCAGATCGTACAGGCATCCTTACCTGCCAACTTTTGACCATAGGCGTAACCGGCTGCCTGTGGAATTTGGGTCGCCAATGGAGAGCTTATAGTCATATAGTTAAGCTCATGGCTCCCATAGTGAATGGGCATTTGGCGACCCTTGCCAAAATCAAGGTCGTTACTTAACAGTTGATTCATAAACTGCTCAGAACTAAAACCACGATAGCGCAATGCCGCCTGTTCTCGATATTGACTCATCACCATGTCGTGGCTTTTGAAGCCAGCAATTGAACCGACGACAGAGGCTTCCTCGCCAGTACAAGTAAGATAAAAGCTGAGTCTTCCTTGTCGCTGAGCAGCTAGCATACGCTCGTCAAGGACCCGGATATAGGCCATATTTTCGTAAATTTTGAGCGCTGTGGCCTTATCAATGACAGGTTCATGAGCGTTTTTACGAAGCTTACCGTCAGCATCCAAAATTCTCAGAGTGGGGATCGTTAAGTCTGTGGTTTCGGTGAATCTTAAAACGTCTGTTTGTTTAGATTTAGCCGTCATAAAAATACCCTCTGAGTGCGCTATTTATTATTTTCTATGGTGTTTAAAGTAGCATGCTGAAAGACAGAAAATCCTACCAAAATGGGCACTGAGTTTTGCCCTAATGCACTATTTATTGCTGAAATATGTCATTGATTAGCGACTAATTGCTTAGATGCTAAGTAATAATGATCCCGGTGTTTAAAACTGACAAGTATTAGCAATCTGTGAAGTTTTCGGTTTAAATCATATCTAACGCGAAATTTGCCGTTGCTACTTGATAAGGGAAGGTATAAATAATGGCCAATGAAACATTAGACTCAACCGACTGGAAAATTTTATCTATTCTGCAAAGCAATGCAGCAATACCCAATATTGAGCTTGCCGAAATGGTGTTTTTGTCTCCATCCCCCTGTTCGCGAAGAGTAAAAAGTCTCGAAGAAAAAGGCTACATCAGCAAGCGTGTCAGTCTTCTCGATCCCATAAAGGTCGGTCTACCGGTGACTGTATTTGTGCAGGTAACCCTTGACCATCAAGTTAAGAAAGAACTGGATGACTTTGCTAAACAGGTGGCGTCGTGGCCAGAGGTTATGGAATGCTACCTAATGACAGGTGAGTTTGACTATCTAATTAGGGTTATCAGCCCTGACCTGCAGAGCTATCAAGAATTTCTTGATCAACGATTAACTCAGTTCGAGGGTATTAGTCATGTCAAAAGTAGTTTTTCTCTCAAGCCTGTATGCTATAAAACTGAACTGCCTCTTGGCCATCTAACAGGCAAAAAATAATTACTCTGAAAAACGTGAGCTGAGTCTCACTGTTTAAATGAAATATATGCTTAACTAACGTTGAAATTTTTATATGATCAGCGGAGATCAAAATGATTAGCAAACTAATACCCCTTTCAATCCTACTCTTGATTGCCTCCTGCGCATCAACGGTGGTAACAGACTCTGAACCTGAACTTGTCGATGTAAGGCAGGGAGAACAAGTTAAACAAATTTGTTTTGCTAGCTCAATCAACGGTTGGCGCGAGGTGGAAGGTCAGCGACATTCGGTTATTTTAACTAAGGGCGTCAGGGATGAGTACAAACTCGATCTATCAGGTGTCTGTGATGTCTCCAACGCCATGATGAATATTGCTACCCGAACGCGAGGCTCTTCCTGCTTAACACGTGGTGACGAAATTATTGTTACCGATGGTTTTTCGGGCGTTGATCGTTGTTTTATAAAGAGAATTTACCAGTGGGATTCTAGTTTGCTTGAGGAATCTGAGGAATCTGCAGACTCCTTAGAGCCGGAGGAATCTAAGTAAATATATAAGCGAGACTCGGTAAGAGCGGAGCGAGATCCTTAATCGATCTCGCTAATAGCCTCTCCCATCGCATTGACCACCGAATCTATTTCAGTTGATGTAGTAGCGAAGGGTAAGCCCAACTGAAGAGTGTCAGCACCATAGCGCACATAAAACCCTTTCTCCCAACACTTCATCGCCGCTTCAAAAGGACGTCTGGCTGGCTCACCGGGAAGTGATGCTAAAGTAATGCCTGCCGCTGCACCATAATTGCGAATATCAACGACATGCTTAGTACCGCGTAAACTGTGTATTGCCTTCTCCAATATTGGCGCCATAGTAGCCACCTGCTCAAAGCTATGCTCTTTCTCAAGTAGATCTAAAGTCGCCAAACCCGCTGCACAGGCCAATGGATGCCCTGAATAAGTATATCCATGAGGGAATTCAATCATATAGTCAGCACCGCCACCATCCATGAACGTGTCATGAATTTCTTGTTTAGCAATGACGGCTCCCATTGGCACTGAGCCATTGGTAATCTGTTTCGCTATGTTGATCATGTCTGGTACGACCCCGTACTCTTCAGCACCTGTAGCAGAGCCCACTCGACCAAAGGCAGTAATAACCTCATCGAAAATTAATAATATTTGATTCTGATCACAGATCTCTCTGAGTCTTTTTAAGTAACCCACCGGTGGCGGTATTACTCCAGCAGAGCCGGCCATTGGCTCAACAATAACCGCTGCAATATTGCTGGCATCATGCAGAGCGATCATCGCTAGTAGCTCATCGGCCAGATGAGCGCCCTTTTCAGGCATACCTTTACTAAATACGTTCTCTGGAAGCATGGTATGAGCTAGATGATCAGACTCGAGGGTTTGTCCAAAGGTAGCACGATTGCCAACAATCCCTCCGACACTAATACCACCGAAATTTACCCCATGATAGCCTTTAGCTCGGCCAATCAAGCGTGTTTTAGACGCCATTCCTTTCTTGCGCCAGTACGCCCTAGCCATCTTAAGAGAGGTATCTGCACTCTCAGAGCCTGACCCAGTATAGAAAACTCGATTGAGGCCTTTCGGCATAAATTGGGTAATACGCTCGGCCAACTCAAAGGACTTTGGGTGTCCGTATTGAAAGCCACTAAAAAAATCAAGGGTGGATGTCTGCTCGGCAATAGCTTTACTAATTTCCGGACGGCAATGGCCCAATCCTGTGGTCCAGAGGCCAGACAAACCATCGAATACTTTTCGTCCATCGGCAGCGGTGATGTAACTACCCTCAGCAGAAACAATCATTCGCGGATTCTTTTTAAACTCACGATTACCGGAAAAAGGCATCCAATGAGCATCAAACTGCTCTTTTGTCACGCCCGCACGGTTATAGAATTCCTGGTGCTTTACACCATCATGGCGTTTAAACAACTTTTTTAACATCGTGACATCTACTCTGTAAATTTTCTTAAGTCGGCAATTATAGATCAGCAATGCTTTTCAACGCATACCCTAGCGGGGCTATATTGAAAAAAAAGTTGAGCCCTATCGGCATATATGCAATGCCTACAGATACACCTTAAATTTGTTCCATTTGATAGATATACTGTAGGTACTTAGTGACCGTTAAACAAGGGAATACCGCACCATGACCTATAAAACAATCGATTACACTACCGCAGATTCTATACTAACGCTGACGTTGTCGCGTCCAGATCATCTGAATGCTTTCACCACAGAAATGAGTCACGAACTCATCGATGCATTTAACCGCGCCAGTGACGATGACGCCGTGGGGGCGATCGTGGTAACAGGAGCCGGTAAAGCTTTTTGTGCAGGCATGGATTTAAATAGTGCAGGAAATGTTTTTGGTTTAAACGAGTCGTTAAAGCCCACATTACAAGATATGCGTGAGCGCTCTCACGAAGCGGAAATTGAACATGGCGTACGCGATTCTGGTGGGCGTGTGGTGTTGGCAATGTACGACTGCAAGAAGCCTATTATCGGTGCTATCAACGGTGCTGCAGTGGGTATTGGGGCCACTATGGCCTGCGCAATGGATATCCGTCTTGCGTCTGAAAAAGCTAGAGTGGGTTTCGTCTTTAACAAAATAGGGATTACACCAGAAGCTTGTTCTAGCTGGTTCTTACCCCGCCTAGTCGGAATTCAAACAGCCCTAGAGTGGTGTTATACCGCTGAAATATTGAGTGCAGAAACACTACTTAAAGAACGTTTCGTCAAAGCGGTGTATGCCCCTGAAGAGCTCCTCAATGAAGCCTATGCACTAGCCGCTAGAATGGTGAACTTCAGCCAAGTGTCGATGGCACTAACCCGACAAATGATCTATCGGAACTCGGCGCAAGACCATCCGATTAAAGCCCATGAAGTCGACTCGCTTGCGATTTACTATGCCAGCTTAAATAGTGGCAAAGAGGGCGTTAATGCTTTCTTAGAAAAACGCTCCCCCACATTTACTCAAAAAGCATCTACCGATATGCCTTCTTTTTACCCTTGGTGGAAGTAATGACTATGCTTCAATTAGGCGGCAACGATCAAATGCCATCAATAATGCCAAGTCTCTACGACGGCATAAACGTGAGCCGGGCTGAATTAGATACATTTGTAACCGACACCCTGAACAAGGGAAAGCAGCCGCTGTTAATTTTTGGTGCCAACTGGTGTCCTGATGCTCGATGTCTCGATGCAGTAATGCAGCTACCTACCCTTGAGGGCTTTCTAGACCAACACTTTGCAATCATGCGAATTGACGTGGGCGAATACACTCGCAACATGTCGCTGATGGAGCCCTTAGGTCTTGCATCTCAAGAAGGCATTCCGAGGATAGTTATTCTGGGTTTAGACGGTGAGTCGATAAATTTAGCGACTAATGACCAGTGGCGATCAGCTCGGCAGAGCGACCCTCAAGATATTTTTGAGTATTTTCAGAGCTTTAAAAAATAACTGCAAAAAAAAAGGCCCTCACTGGCATAGTGAGAGCCTTCTTTATGCTGTCTTATGCAATCTACGGTAGATCGTCGACTAACTCGCCTTCAACCGTCTCGAGCAGGTCTTCGCGGTCGACATTGAGCGCCAACATTACTGTAGCGGCGACATAAATAGATGAATAAGTTCCGATACCTACGCCGATCATTAGTGCGATAGCAAAGTTATGAATCAACTCACCACCGATAAAGAACAACGCTAACAATACCAGCATGGTCGTTGCCGATGTATTGATGGTTCGCCACAGTGTTTGTGACAGGGACTCGTTTATAACCTCAATGGGCGAGGCCTTACGAATCTTGCGGAAATTCTCACGAATTCGATCAGACACAACAATAGTGTCATTCAGCGAATAACCCACCACCGCTAAAATAGCCGCTAGCACCGTAAGGTCAAACTCAAATCTGGCCATTGAGAAAATACCCAGAGTAATAATGACATCATGAGCAAGCGCTAAAACCGCACCCACCGAAAATTTCAATTGAAACCGCACAGCTACATAAAGCATAACCACGGCCAATGCAGCGAGCATACCGAGACCGCCGTCCTCACGTAGTTCCTCACCAATTTGCGGGCCTACAAAGTCAACACGGCGCAGATCAATCTCTTGACCATCGGTTTTCAGAACCTCAACCATTTGTTCCGCAAGCTTTTGATCGGGCTCGCCCTGCAAACGGATCAAGACATCGGTTTCTGAACCAAAATGCACGACGACAGGGTTTTTAAAGCCGGCATTTTCCAACTTTTGACGAAGCGCACTGACATCTGCAGGGCTGTCATAACCAACCTCAATCTGAGTCCCTCCAGAGAAGTCCAAACCTAACACCAGACCCTGGCTGTATAGCGACCACGCCGATACCGTCAACAAAATCGCTGAAAAGATAACCGCATACTTGCGAATGCCCATAAAGTTATAAACTTTTAACGCTGTCATAATCTTCTCCCTAAATCCAAAGCTTGTCGATTTTGCGGCCACCGACCACCAGGTTGACCAATCCGCGTGTCATCACAATGGAGGTAAACATTGACGTTAGAATACCAATTGATAGAGTGACCGCGAAACCCTGTACCGGGCCAGACCCTATCAAGAATAAAATCAGCGCTACAATCAATGTGGTGATGTTGGCATCTAAAATTGACACAAAGGCACGGTCATAACCGGCGCTGATTGCGCCCTGCACTGTGGCACCTGCTTTACGTTCCTCACGAATTCTCGAAAAGATCAATACATTGGCATCAACCGCCATACCTACTGTTAAGACGATTCCGGCAATACCCGGTAAGGTTAAGGTTGCTCCCAATAGTGACATAAACGCCACCAACAACAGTAGGTTCATTGTTAGAGCAACATTTGCCGCCAAGCCAAATGCCCGGTAGATAACCACCATAAATAACAGCACCATCGCCATACCTACGGTCACTGACTTCACCCCCATCTCGATATTGTCTGCACCCAGAGAAGGTCCAATGGTGCGCTCTTCAACAATATACATTGGCGCAGCCAAAGCACCGGCGCGTAACAAAAGAGCTAATTCGGAGGATTCACGCTGACCATCAAGACCAGTAATACGGAACTGCTTACCCAACTGTGATTGAACCGTCGCCAAACTGATAATGTTTTTCTCAACAAAGGGTACCGAGGTAATGACTAGCTCGCCCGCATCATCAATCGATTTCTCCAACTTGGTTTTATACTCAATAAACAGTACACCCAGACGTCGGCCAATATTATCGCGAGTGGAGTGGCCCATCTGCCAACCGCCTTTTGAGTCAAGCGTTATGCTAACCTGAGGCCGACCGTTTTCATCAAAACTGGCACGCGCATCTGTTACATTTTCGCCAGTGATAACTGCTTTTTTCTCAAGCATTGCATCCGGCCCTTGACCAGCGGGATTACGAAAGTCAAAGCGTTCACCCCCTCGGCCATCTGACTCTAACCGAAATTCAAGATTCGCTGTCTTACCGATAATTCGTTTGGCCTCGGCGGTGTCTTGTACACCGGGCAACTCAACAACAATACGGTTTTTACCCTGACGAGACACCAGTGGCTCAGACACACCCAGCTCGTTCACTCGGTTACGCAATGACGTCAGGTTTTGTTTGATGGCATTATCTTCAAGAAGACTGGTGGCCGCCTCACTCAAATTGAGCACAATCGACAATGGATTTTGCCCAGGTGAATTAAGCGGTTGCATGTCTCTATAGTTAGTGCGGATGATGGTGTTGGCTCTTTCTACCTGCTCTGCATCGCGAAATTGACCAATAATCTGCCGACCGCGCAATTCAAAACTACGATAGCGAACACGCTCTTCGCGTAATGACTCCTTAATGTCATCCAAGTCCCCTTCCAGTCGCACTGCCAGGGCCGAATCAAGATCAACTTCAAGTAAAAAATGCACGCCACCACTAAGATCAAGACCAAGCTTCATGGGTGTGCCACCCAAATTACTCAACCATTGCGGGGTAGTTGGCGCTAAATTAAGAGCAACAATGTAGTCGCCGCCCATCTCGGCTTGGATAACTTCTTTGGCACGCAATTGAAGATTTTTATCCGCAATACGTACCAGGGCACTCTCGCCATCAGCCTCACTGCCGAAATACTCTATGCCACCTTCATTAAGAGCACCCTCAACCTTTGCAAGGACGCTCTCATCGATCACCATAGCACCACTTTGACCCGACAGCTGCACCGCGGCATCAGCAGGATAGAAATTTGGCGCGGCATAGACAAAGCCGAAAGTAATCACCAGAAGAATCATTAGATTCTTCCATAGAGGAAACTTGTTTAACATGGGTCAATCGATCCTTTTATTCTTAGCGCGCATTATAACGACATCCCTATTAAATAGGGGCAGATTCAGAGATTTAAACCCCCGCCATCACCAATTGCTTGTTTTCGATAAAACTCATCAGCAAAGGCATCCAGCTGACCCTCGGCAATTGCATCGCGTAAACCTGCCATCAGAGTTTGATAGAAGCGTAAGTTATGAATAGTATTTAACTGGGCACTGAGCATTTCACCACATTTTTCAAGGTGATGGAGATAGCCACGACTAAAGTTAGTACAGGTATAACAGTCACAGTCTGCATCTAACGCTGTCGTGTCATGACGATGCTTTGCATTGCGTATCTTAATCACTCCGGTACTGGTAAAAAGGTGACCATTGCGCGCATTTCGGGTGGGCATCACACAGTCGAACATATCGATGCCGCGGCGCACTCCCTCTACTAAGTCTGCAGGTTTACCAACCCCCATTAGATATCGCGGCTTATCCGCCGGCATAGTATCAGCGAGATGATCGAGAACTCTCAGCATATCCTCTTTGGGCTCACCCACCGACAAACCGCCGATAGCAAAGCCATCAAAGTCAATGTCGACAAGTCCTGCTAGTGATTGGTCACGCAGCGACTCGTACATACCACCTTGAACAATACCAAAAAGTGCAGAGGGGCTTTCACCATGAGCATCCTTACTACGTTGCGCCCAACGCAGTGATAACTGCATCGACACCTCAGCCTCTTTCTCAGTCGCTGGATATGGGGTGCATTCATCAAAAATCATTACCACATCACTACCCAGATCTCGCTGTACCTGAATAGAGGTTTCTGGATCGATAAAGACAGGACTGCCATCAATGGGCGACTTAAATTTAACACCCTCTTCAGTTATTTTGCGCATGTCACCCAAACTGAACACCTGAAAGCCTCCAGAGTCAGTCAGGATCGGTCCATGCCATTGGGTGAAGTCATGCAAATCTCCGTGGGCCTTTATGACCTCAGTACCCGGTCGCAACATTAGATGAAAGGTATTACCAAGGATCATCTCAGCACCAATCTCTACAATGTCACGCGGCAACATGCCCTTGACCGTCCCATAGGTGCCCACCGGCATAAAGGCTGGTGTCTGCACCTTACCCCGAGGAAATTGCATCTCGCCTCGACGCGCCTTTCCGTCAGTGGCAGACACCTTAAATTGCATAAAACATTCGCGACTCATTGAGGTATATCCTGATCAGCATTAGGGTTGTGAAGTAAAAACATGGCATCGCCATAACTAAAGAAACGGTAGTGCTCGATAATCGCTTCTTTGTAAGCCGCCATTATAGGCTGATAACCTGCAAATGCGCTGACCAACATGATTAGTGTTGATTCTGACAGATGAAAATTGGTCAGCAAGCCGTCAACCACATTAAACCGATAACCGGGGTATATAAAAATATTAGTATCGCCCTCAAAGGGTGCTATTTGACCGTTTTGGGCAGCCGTCTCTAAGCAGCGCACACTGGTAGTACCTACGGCAATAACTCGGCCGCCATTAGCTTTGGTTTTGGTCACCTGGTCAGATACCTCTTGGCTCACCTGCAACCATTCTGAGTGCATCTGATGATCGTTAATGTCATCCACACGCACCGGCTGAAATGTACCCGCTCCTACGTGCAAGGTAACAAAGGCAATTGATGCTCCCACGCTTTTTATATCAGCGAGCATTTTTTCATCAAAATGAAGTCCAGCCGTTGGCGCAGCGACAGCGCCCAATTGGTCGGCATAGACAGTTTGATAGCGAGACTTATCCTCTTCCGTGTCCTCTCGATCTATATAAGGCGGCAGAGGCATATGACCAATGGCCTCTAAAATTTTCAATACCGGCTGATTGAACCTTAATTCAAATAGTCCTTCCTCTCTGCCGATCATCTCTGCAGAAAAGGCATCCGAGAAAATAATTTGATTACCTGGTTTTGGCGACTTACTAGCGCGCACATGGGCAACCACTGAATATGCATCGACAAGCCTCTCTATTAATACTTCTATTTTCCCACCGCTGGCCTTTTGGCCATAGAGTCTTGCCGGAATAACTTTGGTATTGTTGAAAACAATTAAATCACCGGCTTGCACATGACTTAAAAAATCACTGAATTGTTGATGTTTTAATGTATTTTTAGCCCCATCAAGAAACAGTAACCGACTGCCCTGACGTTGCTCCGTCGGCTGTCGAGCGATCAGCTCATTGGGTAGGTCAAATTGAAAATGGTCACGGCGCATGTCAATTAGCTATAGCGTTTGGTTATGGGTCAGCAAGGGTATAGAAATTAACGCAAAAGCGCCAAATAATTCATACCAAAAAATACACTACTTATTTCATTAACTGACAGGGTTAAATCGGTTGACCCTCTATTGATCACTGCTATAATCGCGCCCTGCACGAAACTGTGCGGGAAAATGCCAGTGTGGTGGAATTGGTAGACACGCTAGATTCAAAATCTGGTTTCTTCGGGAGTGCCGGTTCGAGTCCGGCCACTGGTACCAAGCATACTCTTAAGCCCCTGTGATCATTAGACTGCAGGGGCTTTTTTGTTCATGTGATTGTTACTGTATCCGCGTAGGTACTTTAGGGAAGGATTCGAACTGCATAGCCTTTGGTGCTGTCTGCTGTAATAACAGTCCTTAATTCATCATGCACACTAGCCTCGCAAACGTCTGACTTTAAAACTGCGCCCCTTAAGCTTGCCTTCATTGAGTTTATTAAACGCAGTTTTTCCATGTTCATTAGCCACAGCAACGTAGGACCAATTATCGCCCACCTGTATTCTGCCTATCGCTGCACCTGGAATACCATCAACACCCGTTAGGGCGCCTACAATATCCCCTGCTCTAAGCTTCTGCTTTTTGCCTCCACCGATATGAAGGGTCACCATGGGAGGATAAAAAACCGGTTGGTCTAATAAGGCTGTGTCCGGTAAATTATTACGCTCAAATTTTTCGTCTAAATAATCTTCTAACAAGCCAACTTTATGATTTTCTCTGTGCGTATATAAGCTGCAGGCAATACCTTGGGCCCCCGCACGACCAGTGCGGCCAATGCGATGAGTATGGACTTCTAGCTCACTCGCAATTTGATAATTGATCACCAAATCTAGAGACTCGATGTCTAAACCTCGTGCTGCCACATCGGTAGCGACCAGCACCGACGCACTGCGATTAGCAAAACACACTAAAGTTTGATCCCTCTGTTTTTGTTCTAAATCGCCATGTAAGGCCAACGCTGCGTAACCCACTGCACGTAACTCATTAGCCACTCGGTCAGTATCGATCTTAGTGTTACAAAAAATGAGCGTGGTCTCAGGTTGATGTGCTTGTAATAAGAGCCTAATCGCCTCTACGCGCGACTGATTATTTTCTACTTGGTAAAGGGTTTGTAGAATACTTTCTTTGTTATGACTATCCTGGACTTCTATAGTCACCGGAGATTGCATAATTCGTTGCGCAGTTTTTTCGATTTTTGCAGGATAAGTGGCACTAAACAACATGGTTTGCCGCTGTTCAGGCATATAACTAACGATATCATCTAAGGCTTGCTGAAAACCCATGTCTAACATTCTATCAGCTTCATCTAGCACCAACGTCGTTAGGTTATCTAGGTTGAGATTCGCTTTACGTAAGTGTTCTTCAATCCTCCCAGGCGTGCCCACAATAATGTGCGCTCCATGCTCCAAAGAGCCTACTTGAGGTCCAAAGGCCATACCTCCACACAAAGTGAGCACCTTAATGTTATGAATACCACGGGCCAGTTTGCGTATTTCTACCGCCACCTGGTCTGCCAACTCGCGGGTTGGGCATAACACTAACGTTTGTACCCGAAAACGCTTCACATCAAGCTTGTTCAACAACCCTAAAGCAAAGGTTGCGGTTTTACCGGAGCCCGTTTTGGCCCTAGCAATAACGTCTTTATTAGCCAAAATAGGAGGTAAAGCTTGCGCCTGAATCGGCGTCATCTCTCTGTAACCAAGGCTTGCAAGGTTATCAACTAAGGCGGCGTTTAGATCTAAACTGGAAAAATTATATTGTGACAAGGGGATTCTCATGTTTTGTTTTGGGAGCAGCGATCAAACCCGTCTGCATTGAGACGTGCGCAGCTATCAGGCAAGTATATTGGCAAGGGTATCGATCACTTTGTATTTTACCAGAATAACCCGCCCTTCGCTGTCTATAATATTTTTCTCTAGAGACAGTAAATTCGCACCTCAACAATTACCATTAATTCGACAAAAACTGTTATTTTTGCGCTCAATGGCTCCAACATCTTTATTAGTGAAGCCTGCGTTGTGTTACCGTAAAAATCATCAATTGAAATAGTCTTTATATCCAGAGGGTCAATCATGAATTTAAAACATTTAGTGCTGAGCTTTATTGTCCTACTGCTAGCGGCTTGCAGTAATGAGAAAACACCTGTTGTCACAGCTCTTGAAATACCGGCGCTACCTGATGGTGCGTATTTACTTAAAGATGTAGAGGTTACAGAGAGCGGTGAGGTGACTGTTTTACTGCGTGATCAAATTAAAATTTATACCAACAACCGATTTATGTTTGCCTTTATGAACAAAGAAATTGGTATCGATGTTGGCGCCGGTATTGCGACCTGGGACAACGGCGTGATGGTTGAGGTGCCCACGGTCAACCATAATGGCTCTGTTGAGGGTTATAGCTTTGATGTGGCTATTGAGGAGACTGATAGCGGCTTTGTGCAAACTATAATGGGGATGAAATATGATGATGGCCGTTCATTAGATATGGTCGAGACGTGGAATACGGCTTCTATCGCAACATCTCCCTATGATGGCCTTTGGCATAATGTAAAAGACAACGTTTTTACCACCAAGATGATTGGTGGCGGACACTTTATCTCTCTCCAGCGCACTGCTTCGATAGAGAGCCAAGACAATCAAAGCAGTAGCGATTTTTGGTTTGGCCCGATTGACATTACTACAGCAGGTCAAGCTATTGAAACCGTTATGACCAGCTCTTTAGAAGGCTATGCTGAAACTCAACAATCACTGCAATTAGTGTTGATTGATCAGGATCATTTCAGTCAAACATTGACAGTTAATGGTGTTAAAGTCACTGAAATTTACACTCGCCTTTAAGAGTTTAAGGCCGCTCTAAAAGCGGCCTTAATTGTTTTTGCGTTTAATCATTTAAACTCTTGAGCCGCGCGATATGATCGGGCCCAATCCCACAACAGCCACCGACCATAGTGGCACCTAATAGCTGCCAGTGTTGAGCAAATTCTAGGTAGTCTTGTGGGGTTAAATCATCCCGCAGTGTGGAGTAGCCGTCATTAGCTTCGATGTTATTGGTGATGGGCCTGAATCCATTCGCATAAACCCCAACCTCCTTCCCAGCAGGCAGCATCTCAACCGCTAACTTAATGGCTTCAGCCATCACCTCAGGTTGGCTACAGTTAAATAAAACCGCCTCTACACACTGAAAATCAATACTTTCTATAGCATCCCTGAGTGGTTCACCTGATCTTAAGCGCGACTGTTTACTCGATAGAGGTTCATCTTCAAGAGTCATACTAATCCAAAGTGGCTGGCCACAATCTCTGAACACCGATTGAATAGCCGTGACTTCAGCAATACTCGATATTGTTTCAGCTAGTACAATATCGGTGTATGGCAAGAGGTGCTGCTTAAAAATCTCTAGCATCGCCACGGCGTCATCATGGACGAATTCTTCCGGCTTATAGGAGCCAAATACCGGAGGAATACTCGCGGCTACCAATATATTCTCAGTCGAAGCGTGTTTAACCTGCTGTGCTAACTGGCCGGATAGTCGAATTAACTCAGGACCGCGCGCAGAAAATCTCTCCTCGCCAATATGAAAAGGAACTACCGCATAAGAGTTAGTGGAAATAACTTGAGAGCCTGCATTGACAAAGGCCTGATGAGCAACTGTCACCGCTGAGGGCTTTTCCATCAGCGCTAAAGCGGACCATTCGGGTTGTTCAAATGGCGCGCCAATTTCTTTTAAATAACGCCCAATTCCACCGTCCAAAATTTTCATTAAATTTCCACTAAATATTAATAGATAACGCCCACACACAGTGTAAGCCTAAGGTTTAATTACAAGACTGCATCAACTCCGAATTCAGGCATGCTGTTTTAATAATCTATAGATTATCTCATGGATATTAGAGCAATATCAGTGAGTATTTAAAAATAAGAACATTTTTACTGGTTAATGCGAACGATATCCATTATCATTCGCATTATTGATTCAATTGCTTCATAACCCGCGCTGTTTATGCAGCCAAGTATGAAGAATTGATGAAATTTTCACCCCGTGATGCGTTGTACCGCAACCATACATTCACTTTTAATGTGTTCGCTGTATCGGTGCCATCATATCCCTCTACGTCAAAGTAGTCCTACCTTTTAATGAGCCGTAAGGCTCATTTTTTAAACGTCTAAAGCTTGTAAATGCGCGCTGCAGTCCCTCGAAACATAGCGTCTTTTTCAGACTCGCTAAACCCCTTTGCCATTTTTTTAAATGCGTTCCAAAGTACACCGTAAGACACCGATAATTTATCCACGGGGAAATTACTCTCAAACATACATCGATCAGGCCCGAAATAGTCAATGGTATGTCGATAATAGTCTCCATGAGCGGCCACAATTTCGTCGGAACTGGCGGGCTTATCGCGCCCATCCCACCCCCAACCATTAATGACCATGGCCAACCCTCCTAACTTAGCCACCACATTCTTACAACGAGCCAACTCTGCAACATCGGCTTTCCATTGTGGAAACAACTCTTTTTGTTTGCCCGCATAGGGGCCGATACCTAAAGGACCGCCAAAGTGATCGAAGATAATAGTCGTTTCAGGAAACTCATTGGCTAACGCTGTTAATTCTTTAATTTGGGTGTGCAAAAGCCAGGCATCATAACTTAGCCCTACCGGAGCCAATTGCGCAAAGCCTTCACGGAACTGAGGCTGCATCATCAATTCAGCAATACGCCCGGTGTAGCGATCAACCGCTGGCGGATCGGGATAGTAAGCGGTGGCATGACGGATACCGCGAAGCAGCCCCCCTGCTGACTCTGCATGGGCCTCAAGTACATCTTTGACGGCTGTGCCCAAGGTTAGGTCAGCATGGCTGACCATACCAAGAACGGGAGGTTGCCCCATCATCTTATGGCGCTGCGAGTATTCAACTTGACGTCGAACGTACTCAGTTTCACCAACGGGTCTTAATGAAATGGGCCCATCAAGCCGATACTCTGAGCCGCATTCAATAAAAACGGTGCCAACAATATTGTGGCCAGATCGCGTATCTGCCCACAGATCATCGATCTCATAAGGAGTCCCTGCTCGCCAAAGGTGGTGATGCGCATCTATAATCGGCCGTTCTGGCTCCAACGCTTCCTCGCTCACCTGAGCGTGCCAAATATCAAGCTCTTTCATCAAATTACCTCAGTCAAGCCCTATCTAAAGCTAACGCGATCAGACGGAACGCTATTTTTGTTGCTGCTTACGGTATTTTTTAGCCGCTCGGCGACGTTCAGTAGCCTCAAATGCTGCATTACCAATGTGCTCCTCTCCCCTCTGCTTGGCAAGTTCTACCTGCTTTTGCCGCTCGGCAAAACGCTCTTTGCGATCATCTGCCACCACATCATGACAATGATGACAAGCAAGGCCCTGCTGATAGAATTCAGATTGTTTTTCTTGCTCGGTAATCGGCATTCGGCAAGCATGGCACTGATCATAGGAGCCACGCTTCAGGTCATGGCCAACCGCAACTCGATTATCGAACACAAAACATTCTCCTTCCCACAAGGTCTGATCTTTAGGGACTTCCTCCAAATATTTAAGAATCCCGCCTTCAAGATGATAAACCTCATCAAAGCCTTGCTCTTTCATGTACGCCGTGGACTTTTCACAACGAATACCGCCGGTACAAAACATGGCGACCTTTTTATGTTTTTCTTTATTGAGGTTTTTCTCGGCCCACGCAGGGAAGTCTCGAAAGGTTTTGGTCTGTGGGTCAATGGCATTTTTAAAGGTACCTATTTCCACCTCATAATCATTACGCGTATCCACAACCACTACATCAGGATCAGAAATTAGCGCATTCCAATCATGGGGCTTAACGTAAGTACCCACCACGTGTTTAGGATCGATACCCTCAACACCCATGGTGACAATCTCTTTCTTGAGCTTAACCTTGGATCGGTAAAAAGGGATTTCACTATGATATGAATTTTTTTGGTCAATTCCCGACAATAATGGTTGCTGCTCCAACCAAGCGAGTACTGCTTGCACATCCGATGGCAAGCCAGCAATAGTGCCATTAACGCCCTCTGTTGCCAGTAGCAATGTACCAAAAACATTATTGTCAGACATGGCTTTTTGGAGCGGCTCCTGAAGTCCTGCAAAATCCGGTAGTGTCACAAATTTATAGAGCGCACAAGTGAGGTACTTATCTGACATTAATTGTCCCAATAGGCAAATTTTGATTAATTAGACGTATTGCTTCGGTTTATGGCGAACTATAGCAAATCCCCAAAGATACGGCATCCCATAGCGTTTTAGGAGACTTAAGGCCCGCACAAGTATTCTCTTTTACCCACTTAACGCAACCCAGAAGCTACTCGCCTTATTTTCTATCTATTTTGAGATGTCCTGTGCCCATTTCATCTTGAAATTCGGTAAAGTCGAGGGCACGATGTAATAAAAATTTTAACGGCAATTTTAGGGCAATTTATGTATCCATTTAATGGTTTAGCGAGACTGTCAAAATTGGGCAGTATAGGGATTCTATCTTTGGTACTTATTGCTTGTGGTGGTGGCGGGAGCAGCAGCTCTGCACCGGTAAACCCTCCGGTATCTGATACTACACCACCGACAATTACTATGGTGGGAGCCGAGGCGATCAACCATGAACAAGGCACTGCCTATGATGATCAGGGTGCCTCAGCATCTGATAGCGTTGATGGCGCTGTTTCTGTATCCAGCTCAGGCGAAGTAGGCAACACTGCCGGCGTTTATACTATTACCTACAGTGCATCTGACGCTGCTGGAAATACCGCAACTGCCACACGAACAATTACTGTCGCCGATACTCAGCCACCGGTTATTAGCTTGATCGGAGACTCCGAGGTCTCGCACGAACAAGGTGCCAACTATATTGATGCAGGTGCTTCAGCGTCTGATCTGGTCGATGGTGATGTCGAGGTCTTGATCTCAGGTGACGTTGACGACGAGGTAGGTGAATATACTGTGACGTTCACAGCTACTGATGCAGCGGATAACTCTGCTACACAAACAAGACTAGTCACTGTAGTCTCTTCTGACACACCTCAAGCGATTAGTTTGTCGGTATTGGACAATGGCGAAGCCGATTCTGCTTTTGACGCTGGACTTAATGGCCAAGATTCTACCAATAATTGGGGAACCTCATGTTCACAAGATGGAGGCGCCGCCTGTCCTAATTTAAGCTGGCAGATTGTTGCGGACGTTGACCGAGGAAATGTAATGCAGATAGCGCATAGTGCCGCAGGCCAGCAGGCTATCTTCTTCGTTAAAACAAATTCCCCAATGGATCTGAGCGCCTATTCCACTGGTAACATTATTTTTGATATAAAAACCGTCACTGGTGATAGTAACTACACCATGAAAGTTGACTGTGTTTATCCCTGTACTTCAGGGGATAAAGCCATTGGTAGTCACGGCGCATCAGGCTGGGAAACTGTCACAGTGCCCGTCGCTGAATTAGTCTCTGCCGGTTTACAGCTGGTTTCAGTGGATACTGGTATTGTCATTTGGGCAAGTGCCTATACAAGCACTATTTTTCAACTCGACAATGTGCGCTGGGAAGGCATCGATGATGGTACAGGCGGAACACCTGCAGGCGGAACACCTATGGGCGGTGACGACGGCTGGGTCATTCCTTCATTTTCTGGATACCAGTCGCCAAACTCATACAATGGTTATGATTTAGTTTGGTCTGATGAGTTTGACGGTAGTCAGCTAGATAGCTCGGACTGGAGCTTTGAGATCGGCACTGGCTTCGAGGGCGGCTGGGGAAACAACGAACTTCAATACTACACCGACCGTAATTTATATCTAAAAGATGGGATGTTGGTCATTAGAGCGGACGAGGAGTCCTTTGGTGGTCGCTCCTACACTTCATCTCGCATAAAAACGCAAGGCAAACAAAACTTCCAGTATGGGCGTATTGATATTCGAGCCCGAATGCCTGAGGGTCAGGGGATATGGCCTGCCCTTTGGATGTTGGGTGAAAACATTAATCAAGTTAGCTGGCCTTATTGCGGTGAACTTGATGTCATGGAAATGGTTGGCGGTGGTAACGGTAAAGATAACCGTACGGTTGGTACTGCTCACTGGAACGCGGGCGGACTAGATGCGTCTTATTCACCGGCAAACTTTGGTAGTGAAGAAATATTACCTGAAAATCTGTCTGCAAACTTTCATGTTTACAGTATTGTTTGGACGAGTTACAGAATTACATGGTATGTAGACGATGTGCAATATCACGTTATGGCGATAGATAATTCAGCATCTCTCGCTGCATTTCAAAAACAGTTTTTCATGATCTTTAATGTTGCAGTGGGAGGCGACTGGCCAGGGAGTCCTGACTCATACACTGTATTCCCTCAGCGCATGGTGGTTGATTACATTCGGGTCTTCCAAGATGAGAATGGAAGTACAGGTGGCCAATCTGGCTCTACGCATCCTGTCCCGGGATTAATTGAAGCTGAAGACTATAACGATATGTTAGGAGTGCAAATAGAGACGACCACAGATACAGGTATTGGATTTAATGTAGGTTATATTGACGAAGGTGACTGGGTTGAATACTCCTTAGATGTGGCCAATGCAGGCAATTATCTAATTGAATACCGGCTAGCTAGTCAGAATGGAAGTGATGGCTTTCAGACGCTAATTGATGGTATTCAAATAGATGCACAAAGTGTTCCGAATACCGGGGGTTGGCAGTCCTGGATAACCAACTCAGCAACAGTTAATCTAAGTGCAGGCGAGCAAACCCTGCGTCTAGACGCTGTTGGCAGTGAATGGAATTTAAATTGGATAAAATTTACTGCTCAATAACAGGTCTGGCCGCCCTTTTTAGAAAATAAAATATACATGAGGGTCTTTAACGATGCATCAGTTTGAATTTTTTTTAAAAAATGTTTTCGGCGCATTATTATTATGTTCACTTATGGAAATTGGCCACGCAGAAACTCTTAATAACACACGCTCTCCTATTGATGAAAATAAATGGTTTCATCAAACTAGACTACCCGATGGCCAAAGTTGGCATAATCAGGAACAGCAACATTATACGAATCGATTAGAAAACGCCTATGTCAGCAATGGTCTATTAAAAATAAAAGCCAAAAAAGAGTCTTTTAAAGACCAAGATGTGGTTAAACAATACACCTCTGCTCGACTAAATTCTAAATTCGCGTTCACCTATGGTCGAGTCGAGGTACGGGCTAAGCTACCCAAGGGTCATGGAACATGGCCGGCTATATGGATGTTGCCTAAAAATATCTCCGAAGCAGGTGCGTACTTTGAAACGCAAGGTTTTGGCAATCAATCTTGGCCAGACTGCGGCGAAATTGATATTTTAGAGCACTGGGGTAAAGACCAAAACCATGCTCAAAGCGCCATACATACGCGATCAAGCCATGGTAATACCGTAAATCTAGGCGGCCAGGTAATACCGACAATATCCTCTGAATTTCATGTTTATGCCCTAGACTGGACTGCTGAAAAGTTAGTATTTAGCGTTGATGGAAAACATCACTACACCTACAGCCCCACCGTCAAAAATCAAGCCACTTGGCCCTTTGACAGCCCACAATATGTCCTACTTAATTTTGCTGTTGAAAAGGTAATTGAGCCTGACTTTACCGAAGCTACTTTTGATATTGACTATGTGCGTATCTACGATGACGACGGCGCTGCTATTTTTACCGACGAATTTAATTAAACGTCCAACGGTAGAGAACGATTAATCTCTAAAAGCGTTGCGAGGGGGTCTGCCGACTGAGTGATAGGCCTACCAATCACCAGATAATCACTGCCCAACGCCATCGCATCAGCTGGCGTTACAATTCTACGTTGGTCATCTGCCGCACTATTAGCCAAGCGAATACCTGGTGTCACTAATTTAAAATCTTTCCCTAAGGACTCTTTTAACGTTCTAGCTTCTTGCGCGGAGCAAACGACACCATCGAGGCCAGAATCTTTAGTCATGCTCGCCAGATGCAAAACCTGATCACTGAGTGTGCGCTTTATGCCGACTTCCTCAAGATCTGAAGTATCCATACTAGTCAGTACTGTGACGCCTATTAACAGCATGTCGCTACCGCTGTTACCCAAGGCTTGCTTTGCAGCGCTCATCATTCGGCTGCCCCCTGAGGCATGTACATTGGCCATCCACACACCCAAATCTGCGGCTGCACTAAGTGCCTTAGCAACAGTGTTCGGAATATCATGAAACTTTAAATCTAAGAATACATCAAAACCACGATCGGACAATTCCTTAACGACTGACGGCCCTGCGGCGGTGAATAGTTCCTTACCCACCTTTACACGGCAGTATTTAGGATCCAACCGGTCAGCGAGGGTTAAAGCCGAGTGCTTATTATCATAATCAAGAGCCACAATTACATTAGATTTTACAGTCGTCATTTTTGACCTAACCCTCTTTGGTTGCGCGCGCTAATTTGCGGCGGTAAGAAATGATAAGCGCGGAACTAGCAAACATCCCCAGAAAAGAACCCACTGTTAGGAAAATCAACATCCAAACGCCGGCGCTTAAGCTAGGCCCGTCAATCAAAATAAAGCTAACATCTAATATCTGGCTATTTTCCATAGCAAAAAAAGCACCTAAAATTGCCAGACTAATGATCATCAAAAACTTTAGAAACAGCCAAATTCCGCGCAAGGTACTCTCCCAAATCAAACACCGTATGAACCTATTGTAACCTTTGCCTATCTAGCCGACAAAAATTCAATTAAGTTTTTTGATATTATGTAGAGAGTGCTAGGTTTTAAAGCACTAGGGACCATTTCTTCAATCGATATAAAAGGACGTTATCTTATGAAATTACCGATCTCCACCCTCTACTTTATCAGTTTGCTCACATTTTTTTCGATGACCGCCAGTGCCGAGTCTCTCCAGCGCACCATTGTCACATCAGGACAAGGCGAGGTCTCTGTCGTTCCAGACATGGCGGAACTCAATATGGAACTGCGAGCCATTAATAAAGATAGCAACAAGGCTAAACGAGAACTCGATAAACAGTTTAATCAACTATTGGACGAACTCGCACTGCTCAACATTCAAAAGAAGGCAATAATCGCCTCTAGTCTGCAGTTAACGCCACAATATGATTATGCGACTAAAACGCGTGAATTCGTCGGCTATCGAGCAGTGCGAAAAATAACAATAACAATAAATGAACTTGAGCAGTTAAACCAAGTAATGGACACCGCTTTGGGTACCGGAATTGACCAACTAGGCAGAGTTAATTTAAAGGTTGCCGATGAAACTAGCCACCAGAAACAAGCGCGCCAACAGGCAATAGATCAATCAAAGGTAATCGCCAAAGAGCTTGCCATGGCCTATGGCGCGCGCTTGGGGTCAATTGTACAAATTAACTATCAGGGGTCAGATATCCAATATCCACAGCCCCGTATGAAGCATCAAAGGTCAGAAATGATGATGGCGGACGCTGATATCGGCGTTTACCTCCATGACACTATTAAATTTAACGACCGCATCAGTGTTATTTTTGAGTTATTAGTAAAGGAATGATCGGCAAAAAAAATGCGGCATAGTGGATAACTATGCCGCATCTTTTAAACTGGTATGACTTGCAAAAAGCGATTAAGCGCTTTTCTTAGCAGCACCAAAACGCTTGTTGAAGCGATCAATTCGACCACCAGCATCAACAGTTTTCTGCTTGCCTGTGTAAAACGGGTGACAGGCGGAACACACATCTAGATAGATGGCATTAGCGCGAGTTGAACCTACTTTTATAACATTACCACAACTGCATGTTGCAACTAATTCGTTATAGTTTGGGTGAATATCATTTTTCATCTTATACTCCAAGTTACGAACCGCCACCTCATCTTTAAACTGGTAAAATCATGCCGCTAAGCTGTCCAGTTTGTGCAAGGCACGGTAGGCCATTTCTAATGAGCGCGGATTTTAGCAGAAACTAATTTAGTTACAACAGGAATTATTGATTATTTATGGCTGAAGATAAGCCTCTCATTGTTCGCGTCGCGGTACTGTCCCCTTTGCGCCGGCTATTTGACTACCTCATTCCCAAGAATGTTATTGAGGAGTGGCCAGATTTTCAGTCCGAGGTTGGCTGCAGGGTTATGGTTCCTTTTGGTCGGCGTGAAGTCGTCGGTCTAATTGTCGAACATACCAACACTAGTGCGTTCGACCTGGATAAACTAAAACCAGTCAATCGTCTACTGGATTCAGGGCCTCTGTTACCCCATGAATTACTAGAATTATTTATTTGGGCCGCAAATTACTATCAACACCCAATTGGCGATGCCCTCTTTGGCATGCTGCCAGTATTACTGAGAAAAGGAGACCCACTTCCCACATTGGGCACTCGATATTGGCAGCTGACCAACAAAGGAAAAGGGCTAGGAAGTGACTCGCTCAAGCGAGCTCCAAGCCAAAAAGAACTCATCGAGCGACTGCTCGCTAATGATTCCTTAGCAGATTCAACACTGTCGAGGGATTTTTCGCGCGCAATTCTGGCAACCCTTGAGGATAGGCAACTCATCGAATCTTTCCAGAAAACTGATTCTGAAATCTCAGTAGCGAATATCCTCAAGCAAGACGCCCTCACACTGCATGAATCTCAACGGCTGGCGTTAGAAAAAATCGACCAACATCGCTTTAATTGTTACTTACTGGATGGCGTGACCGGAAGCGGTAAGACTGAAATCTATCTACAGGCAATTGAGCAAACCTTGCGTTATGATCGACAGGCGTTAGTCCTTATTCCAGAAATTAGTCTGACACCGCAGACCGAAAAGCGATTTCGTGATCGATTTAATGTGCCCATAGTCACTCTGCACTCTGGGTTGACCGACAAACAACGACTTGCTGCATGGACTAGTGCAAAAAGGGGAAGCGCTCACATTGTTTTAGGTACGCGATCTGCGGTATTTACCCCACTTGCCCGACCCGGACTAATTATTGTTGATGAGGAGCATGACCAGTCCTATAAACAACAGGAGGGATTTCGTTATTCAGCCAGAGATTTGGCGGTCTCAAGAGCGCATAAAGAAGGAATATCGGTAATTCTTGGCTCGGCAACACCGTCCATAGAGTCGCTAAACAACTGTGTTACTGGTCGCTATCAGCATCTTGTATTGCCTGATAGAGCCGGCAGCGCAAAGCAGCCAAACTGGTCATTGGTTGATCTCAAAAGTGAGCAGAGTATCGCCGGCATTGCCATGTCTACTCTTACAGCCATTAGGCAGACTGTTGAAAATGGTCATCAGGTATTGGTATTTCTCAATCGCCGCGGATTTGCTCCGGCCATCATCTGTCACCATTGTGGTTGGTCCGCTGAATGCCACAACTGTGACTCTCGGCTCACGGTACACCGCGCTCGAAACCGTCTTATATGCCATCACTGTGACTATCAACAACGTGTCCCCCATCTCTGTCCTGGCTGCCAAGGCCAAGAGCTCATCGCCGTAGGTGAAGGCACGGAGCGAAGTGAAGAATATTTAGAGAAATGTTTTCCACAAACCAAAGTGATGCGTGTTGATCGAGATAGCACACGAAAAAAAGGCGCGATGCAAGAGGTTTTTGAGATTGGCTCCAGTGGCGAACCCTGCATATTAATTGGTACGCAAATGCTCGCCAAGGGCCATCACTTTCCGAATGTGACACTCGTTGCAGTGCTCGATGCCGATAGCGGTTTATTCAGCCCCGATTTTCGTAGCCATGAGCGTCTAGGGCAGTTATTGACTCAGGTTGCCGGGCGTAGTGGCCGAGGAGACACGCCGGGAAGAGTCATTATTCAAACCCACCAGCCACAGCACCCTCTACTCGAAGTCCTAATAGGCAGAGGCTATAGTTTTTTTGCTCAACAAATAATGGATGAACGGCGAATAACACAACTGCCTCCTTTTAGACATATGGCGCTTATCCGTGCTGAATCAGACCGTGCCAATGAGGCTGAGACGTTCTTACGCACCGCTCGCAGTATAGCTGAGAGGATCAATCCTCCTAGCCCTTTAATCGGCTACCTTGGGCCCTTGCCGGCAATGTTAGAACGACGTGCTGGCCGCTACAGATTTGTTTTACAAATTGACGCTCATAAACGATCACTCCTACAAGTGGTGTTAGACGCCTTAATATTAGAACTTGCTCAACATAAAAATGCGCGACAAGTGCGTTGGTCTGTTGATGTTGATCCTCAAGAAATATAGCGCATCAAAGGATTACTCATATAAGGTGAGGTTTATTTTGCCAACAACGCACCATTTCACCTACAATTCACTCTCATTCAGAAGCGCGCACTTTTATGACTCGAACCGCCTCAAACAATAACTCAGGCCGAACCAATCGCCGCCCGGCGGCTCAGGAAAAGTCATCCCGCCCGGCTTTTATTGCCGGTTTACTGATTGGAGCCGCGGTTATGTATTTTGTACCGCCGATGCTTGATAACACAAAGCAGGTCACTCCTTCTGCAATTGATGACCTAGTTGATAAGGCAAATATTCAAGAATTAAAGTTCGATTTTTATACCTTACTCAAAGACAACGAAATCCTGATTCCAGATAATCAAAACGCACAATCGAGCCTAGTTAAAAGTGAGATAGACTCTCAATATACATTGCAGGTCGGTTCTTTTAAGAAGACTCAGGATGCTGAAAACTTCAAGGTTGAATTACTACTGTTAAACTTACCCGCGAAAAATGAACGCGTGAAAAATGAGGATGGCGAGATCTGGCATCGTGTATCAGTAGGGCCTTTTGCTAACACCTCAAAAATGGCCTCAGCCAGAGCTAAACTGGCCCAAAATGATATTGATAGCCTGGTACTTAAACGCCCTAAGTGAGTTAATAATAGACCCCGCAACCATCAACAAAGCCTCATTTCAAATGTTAGGATCATGCACCTGCCAAGGTATGACAAGGTGCATGGAAGGTTTTTGTAGCACATCCAATTTGTGCAAATCTTGCAATCCATTGCCGTTAAAACAAAGTTAAAATTTCCACCCAAAACCAACACTAATAGCAAGTGGATCTAGGTCCACTGACGCCGTTGCTATTCCTGCGTCTCCAGCATCAATAACAGTGTCAGTGGAGAGCTTATATTTTTTAAGATCAACGTTAAAATAGGATCTTTCATTAATAACATAATCAAAACCAAGATTTAAAGCAAAACCAAAATCATCTTTATAGCTTACGTCTACGGTATCTCCAGGATCACTATCAAAGTAGACGGTATAGTTTAAGCCGGCTCCAACATAGGGTAAAAACCGACGTCCACCAGTAAAATGGTATTGAAGAGTAATGGTGGGCGGCAACACCTTTGTCGAACCAAGGTTAACATCACCGAGTTGAGTACCCGTTGCTGAAACTCTGTGCTCTGTATATCCAAGTATTGTTTCTATGGCAATATTGTCGGTTAGAAAATAGCGTATATCTAATTCCGGTACGGTGTCAGCGGCGACTTGTGCTTCACCGCCTATCGATGTTACGGATTTTACATCTGGATTTAAATTAAGAACTTTTAAACCAACAAGCCAGGCTCCCTGGTATTTAAAGTTACTATTTTCCTCTGATTTGACATCAGATATAGGCAGAATCGCGGCCGCTACAATGAAGGCCGAGGCCAATGAATATGCTGATGTTGATATTTTCTTTGAACGATAGTTTTTCATTTTTTTGTCTCTCTTTAGTGCTTTTAGGGAATCTAGGGCGCACAATCTGAAAATCAAATACCCAGCTCTTTAGCGAGCTAAACTTAAGTTATAAGTGTTTATCAAAGGCGCTCATTACCTGTTGAGACCCGTTCTTAGTCAAACCATTTGTAGGGTTTATCGCCGGCGACTTTAAAGTAAATAAACATGTTGACCATATGTGTCACTAATAAGGTAAGCCCTATTACCGTCGCCCACAAAATATTCCGATAATGCTCATGGGCATCGAAAAAATATAATGTTGCGCCTAGAATTGATGTCCAAATAGCCATCAATAAAATTGCCTTTAATGTGTTCATTTTTTTACTCCTGTTACTTTGTTAGGTTAACGCTCACTTGAATATCGGATTTAAGGATGCTCTGGCAGGCAAGGATGTACCCATCTTGTATTTCAGACATATCCAAAACATAACCAAAATCCAGTTGCGCTTTTATTTTTCCATCAATCAATTTGCACTTACAGGTACCGCAGCTACCCACTTTGCATTTGAAGGGCCACTTTATCCCCGCAGACAATGCAGAACTTAGTAAAGACTCCCCTCGCTTAACGGTAAAAGTGGTTTCAGTATCCGACAAACGGTCCGCATAACTAGTGGGTCGGGGTTTAAATAAATTCAACATGTTATGCCACTCTCTAATTAATCCAAGATCAGGGTCTATCAATGTCCTAGGCATTCACCGCTATGAAAACTGGGCGGCGATCACTTTTTCCTCACTAGAGGCATATTTTTCATCCCAATTATCAAGATGTTTTTGGACGTAAGCTTTGAACAATGGCGGTATCAGGGTGAGTACAAACAACGAGAAATACCCAATGCCATAATTCGGCCCCTCTACATCATCCAATTCCCAAAAATAGGTTTCACCTCTCACATGATGATCACACTGCCTACCAATTTCGATGAAAAACCAGCTAGTAAAAACTGAATCGTTATCCCATGAGTGGCGGTGTTCGACAGCCCCCTCGGTGCGTATCAAGCCATAATGGCCCATGAAGTTAAGTGCCTCTAACAAGAAGTTTGCAATAACCCACACTGAAAATAATGCAGCCACGCCAATCAGTCCGCCGGCCCACACAAAAAGGACAATCGAAGGTAAGCTATACAGGTAACCTAGAATCCAGCGATTATCGAAATGGAGCGCTGATGACCCTCGCTTACTTAATCGCTCTTTTTCGAGATTGTAAGAAAATCGAGATTGCCCCATGTGAGACAGCCATGCATGAGCATAGATATTGCGACCCCTAGGTGCAGTGGCTGCGTCATCCTCATGTCCAAGGTCCAAATGATGGTTGTATACATGGGCATAAGTGAAATGCGACGCTCCACTTAACGCCATGATTAACCGAGAGACAAAAAACCCCTCTTTTTTGTTGTGAGATAATTCATGCCCATAAATAATGCCAAGGCCAGCCCACAGGCCACTGGAGAGGGTCGCGCCAATTAAATTCAATCCGCTGGTACCCACTTCATAACTCACCCCTAAAAAGGCTGCCGTTTCGATGGGCGTCAAACTGGTGTATTGGAAAATTCGGTAGGCAAGTACTAACTGCAAGACTATAAATACAGGCAGCATCAGAAACATGACTGCGTACTGAAAACCTTTGATTCCATAAGACTCACCAGTCTCATCAAAGTCAGCTGGTAAATGAATATTCTTGGTAAGGGTATCAATGATGGTATTGAGACCAAATAAGGCTACACCCACCCACGCAAAAGAACCTCCAATTAAGATGCCTGCGATTGCGATGAGAGACATAAATGGCACGATGAGATACCGTGCGTTGACGTAAAATTTCATTCTTCCTCCTAAAACTTAATTAATGTTAAATCCTAGGAGTTTGACTTCCGTTTTAGCTCTTTATTTTAAATCGCGGCAATAGGACCAAATGACGATTCGATGATGATATATTAATTTTAGGAATAAAAAATAGAATATTTAGATCAAATAGGAATATGCTAAAAACTATTTATAGGCTTAGAGATAGGCATCGTACTCCATGAGCGTCACACGGCTATCAAATTCATGCTTCTCTTGACGCTTACAGCGCGCGTAATTGGTTTGTAACTCTTCGCTCAAATACTCTTTAATGAAGCTCGAATTTTCAAATACGCCAATCGCATCATTCCAAAAGTGCGGTAACGTTGGCTTTACATCACCAGCATCACCCACAACCGCGGATGGCGCCTGTAATTTATTCTCTATGCCGTACAACGCACCTGCCAACATAGCCGCGACGGTTAGATAAGGGTTTGTATCAGCACCTGCAACTCTGTGCTCAATACGCATAGCACGATGATCACCCCCAGGAATGCGGACAGCAGTAGTACGATTTTCATAACCCCAGTTGGCGGTCAAGGGCGCATAACACCCGGGCACCATTCGGCGAAAGGAATTAATGTTCGGCGCAAAGATTGCCATACTATCGGCCATGGTCGTCAAACATCCGGCAACGGCATGATTCAACAGATCACTGCCTTCTGGTGTGCCGTTATCAAACACATTATTACCTTGCTGATCTAACACGCTAAAGTGGATATGCATGCCATTACCCACTTGTTCGGCAAAGGGTTTTGCCATAAACGAAGCTAACTTCTGATGCTGACGAGCGACACTGCGTATTGCTCTTTTTAACATACTGCCTTGATCGCAAGCTCTGACAGCAGAATCTTGATGGTATAAATTGATCTCAAACTGAGAGGGACCAAACTCCGTAATTAGCGTGTCCACTGGCAAATTTTGCTGTTTAGTCGCATCGATAATGGCATCCATCAAAGGTGCACTATCACGCATAGTATCGATACCATAGGTATGCCCTCCAATCGCTGGACTCCCATCAAGCGCCGTTTGAGTGTGCTGTGGAACACCAAACTTATCTCGCTCTAAGCTCAACAGATGGAACTCCATTTCACTCGCAACCACTGGAGTCAGCCCTAACTCAGCAAATCGGTCGACTACACTCTGCAATACTGAGCGGCAATCCCCTGCATAGGGTAAATCACCGGTTTCATTAGCCATTGAGACAATTATTTGCGCGGTAGTCTTATCTGCCCAGGGCACGCGCGCCAACGTTTCAGGATGTGGCACACAAATACCGTCTGCATCACCGGTTGCTGCAATCAATTCTTCTTGATCACGACCCCAGCAATCTAAAGAGCAACTACTCAATGGCATCTTATAGCCACCAGTAAACACCTTGTGTATTTTGTCTCTGGGCAACCATTTCCCTCGCTGCACGCCATTTAAATCGTGAAGAAGAACTTCGAACATTTCTATGTCTGGGTTATCCTGCAGAAATTGCTCAAGCATTAAAAGTGGTGTCATAAGTTAGGTTCTCTATAATCATTACTAGAATCAGTAAGGCATAGTATCCGATAACCGCGAGTCGTTCAGCAGGTTCATAGCTACCCTTAGAGGGTATTCACGGCTTATACAGAGCAAATTAGATTATTAACCTAAGAATGGGAGTGATTTATAATGTTTAAAAAACGTAGTGTAATCATGCTTTTATTCAGTATATTGCTCACTGCCTGTGCAAAAGAACCATCTGTACCTATCGAAAAACTATTTACTAATGGGGTTGTTTACACTGCCAATCCGACCCAACAAGTGGTTACTTCTATCGGCATCACTAACGATCGATTAGTCTACGTTGGTGATGCTCAGGGTGCGAAGGCAGTCACCTCTGCTGATACCCAGATTGTCGATCTCGACGGCAAAATGATTATCCCCGGCCTACATGATGTGCACATCCATTTACCAGGCATTGTCGAGACTGATAATTGTGATCTTGCCGGCCAGCCTTTTTCTTTAACCGACATGGTGCCCCGCTTAAAGCAATGCATTAATCGCTTAAATCTTCCCGACGGTGAATGGTTGACCGTTGCTCAATGGCCCTATTATTCCGGTAATGAGCCTTCCGAGACTTTTCCTACGATACGCTCTGCACTTGATAAAGTGTCGCAGACACACCCTATCGTTTTACTCGCTGATGATGGCCATCATGGTGCAGTCAACAGTGTTGCCATGAGCCTTGCCACGGATAAAAACGGTCTCAATATTGGTCTCAGTAAAACCACATTGAACAATGAGTTCGCCCACCTACAAGCGTTGATTGGTGTTGATAATACTGGCGAGCCCAATGGAGTAATCAATGAAGATGCGCGCAAGATTGTCAACCTTCCCAATCTTTGGGGGTATCCTGAAATTGATCTCAATGTTTATACCAAGATCGCACAGCGACTGGCAGCGGCGGGTATTACCTCTGCGATGGATGCGGCTCTACGGGCAGATGAAATTGCTAATTTTGCTAAATGGGCAGAGCAGTCACCACTGACCTATCGTATGACTGCCGCTTTTTATGCGGACTTCGACAATTACAGGCCAAGCGCAGACCAACCGATTAGCGTTGATGCATTAATGGCCGACTTAACCCGAATACAAAAGCGTCATGAGGACATCCTCAATCTAAAAATTGATACTGCCAAAATTTTTGTAGATGGCGTTATCGAAGGCGATCCCTATTCGTTTCCACCCATGCTCCCCAATGCCGCCTCATTAAACAACTACCTTCAACCAATATTCGCGATTGATGAAGATAGTGACGTCCTTAACGTGATCGGCTATGTAGATACAAATTCTGACACCTGTGTGGCAGTGCGAGAAAAAGGCGCGCAGAGCGTCTCGGGATCCTTCGAGCAGAGTTTTCTATCTGAACATGGCTTTTTGGCGTCCCAGTGCTTTGAAAGTAACGGTATTCTTGAAAAGGAGTATGCATTCATACACGACTACACGTTGGCCTTGTATGCTGCCGGCATCAATGTTCACAGTCACGCTATTGGCGACCGCGCGGTTCGTGTTGCTCTGGATACCTTTGAAGCCGCCAGAGAGGCCAGCCCAGATTCTGACGCTAAATTTTCTATTGCTCACGCGCAAATCATTCATCCCGATGATATTTCACGTATTGCTGATCTAAATGTAGCAATAGCCTTTACCTACTCATGGATCGAGCCCACGACAGAATATCAAATGTATGTAACACCGTTTATTGAACCCACTTTTAGCGAAGAAGATCTTTATGATCCTCTGGGTTATGTCTACAAAAATACTTACCCTGCGGCCTCTGTACTCAAGGCTGGTGGAATACTAGTCGCCGGGAGTGATGCCCCAGTTGAAGAACGCGACCCACGCCCAATGCTGAATATCGAAAAAGCGGTTACCCGGACAAATGACACGACAGGCCGCATCTTTAACGTCGATGAGCGTGTTTCGGTTCGCGACACCTTAGATGCCTACACTATTAACGGCGCTCAAATGCTCGAGCAAGCCGATATTACCGGCTCATTAGAAGTGGGCAAAAAAGCCGACTTTGTTATTCTTGACCAAGACTTGCTGGCATTAGAGGCCGGGGGTAACAGCCATAGAATTTCTGACACTAAAATACTGTCTACTTGGTTTGATGGCCGAGAAATATACTCTATGCCTGATGAAAAAAAATAGCGCCTTTTTAGTGACTTAAACTATCGCAAGATACATTAAAAATGCAATATTCTGTAGCTACTGTGATTTGGCGACCATGTTCGCTCTCACCTGCTGACCAAATTCATAAAAGATAGCTTTAGAGACTTTGTTCGACTCAAATTGCCATTCTGGGTGCCACTGCACACCCAGAATCCAGCAGTCACTATCACCAGAACCGGAGCGCGACGATACCGCTTCGATCAATCCATCATCGGCCACCGCTTCGACGACTAGATGCTCGGACAAAACATCAATACCCTGACTATGCAGTGAGTTCACTGGCCAACGATTTTCACCCGTCAGTCCGTGTAGTCGACCTGCATCGCTAAAATTTACTGAATGTGAAGATCCGTACTGGCCATCTCGATCTTTAGTTTTATCCTCGCGATGGTCCTGGTATCCATCGATGCGATGAACGTTTGCATGCAACGTACCGCCCAAAGCAACATTGAGCTCTTGAAATCCGCGGCATACAGCCAATATTGGCACTGACTGAGCAACACATTCATTAATTAACGCGAGTGTAAGACTATCTCGCTGAGGATCTTCCAGCGTACCCTTCTCGTGTTTAGGTCCACTAAAATGGTGAGGCTGGATATTGGAAGGACTGCCGGTTAAGAACAAACCATCTAACCCACTGACAATATCTTGCACGTTATATAACGCATTAAGATCTCGCATATCTGTGCCTTCCCCAAATGCAGGCAACAATACCGGCATAGCACCAGCGCCATGCGCCACGGCGTTGATATATTTCTCTCCCGCACCATGAAATTGATGAAGGCCATTTTTAATGACATCACACGCGATACCAACAATGGGTAAATTCTTAGACATACCGACTCTCAACTTTATAGCAATTTATGTCACTAGTATTTCGTTCTGAGCGATCATAAGCAAGCCTATTTTCCCACCCCTTTGGGTGAATGACCACGGATCAAGAATGTGATCAAATACCGCCTTTATAGTGTTGTTAAAACCGCACTCTTGCCATTCGAGTCGAGCCACCAATCCAGGTGCTTTAATCAACCAGCAAATAACCAGCGATAATGAGATTAATTATGGGCACTTTTAGAACAACCGCAGAATGGAAACAGTTAGATGCAAATCATCACCTGCATCCGTTTACCGATTTTAATGATTATCAAAATAACCATGGCAGAATTATAGAGCGCGCTGAGCATATTTATATTTACGATACCGATGGTAAGCAGATGCTCGATGCGATGTCTGGTCTTTGGTGTTGCAGCCTAGGCTACAGTCAACCTGAAATTGCCGAGGCGGTGCATGCTCAGTTTCAAAAACTGCCCTACTATAATAATTTCTTCCAATGCAGTAATACACCTGCCGTCGAATTGGCTGAAAAACTAGTCCAGATGACCCCAAAACAATTCACACATGTGTTTTTTACTAATTCTGGTTCTGAGGCAAATGACACTAATATTCGATTGATCCGCCGCTATTGGGATACTAAAAAGCAGCCTAAAAAACGTATAATTTTAGCGCGTACCAATGCCTACCACGGCAGTACCATCGCGTCAGCGAGCCTTGGTGGTTTTGAATTTGTGCACAATCAATTTGAAACGCTCCCCTACGTCCAACATATCACTGATCCGAACTGGTATCACAATGGTGGTGACTTAACCTCTGACGAGTTTGGCCTGCATGCAGCGCGTGAATTAGAAAAGAGAATTGACCTGCTGGGCGAAGAAAATATTGCGGCTTTTATTGCTGAACCCATTCAGGGTGCAGGTGGTGTCATTGTGCCGCCAGATACTTACTGGCCCGAAGTTCGTCGCATTTTAAATGAACGCGACATTCTATTTGTCAGTGACGAGGTCATCTGTGGCTTTGGGCGCACTGGCAATATGTTCGGTTGTGAGACCTATGGTATGGAACCCGATCTACTGACTTTTGCTAAAGCAGTGACTAACGGCTTTCAACCGCTGGGCGGAGTTATGGTCAGTGACAAGGTGGCAGAAGTTATTACCGCTGATGGTGGCGAATTTGGACATGGCTTTACCTATTCTGGCCACCCAATTACCTGCGCCGCCGCACTGGCAACGCTAAATATTATGGAACGTGATAAGTTTGTCGATCATGTCGCCAATGATGTTGGGCCCTACTTACAAAAACAGTGGTCAGCACTTGGCGATCACCCTATTGTCGGTCATGTTCGTGGGGTTGGTATGCTTGGTTCAATCGAGTTAGTGCGCAATAAAGAAAGCAGAGAGCGTCTTGAGGGCGATCAAAAATCAGGTGGTATTTGCCGAGAATTCTGCGTCGCTAATGGACTTATTATGCGAGCGGTGGGTGACTCAATGATTATCTCTCCACCCTTTGTCAGTAGCCATGCAGAAATCGATTTGTTAATCGCTCGCGCAACCAAATCCCTGGACCAAACCGCAGAATACTACTCGGTTTAAGATACAGTAGCTAAAGTCTGGCGTACACTAAGTACGGTCGTCAGGCTAGAGACCCATTAATAGTAAAAATAGGATATTGTAATGGCAAGTGATTGGGGAAAATTTAACTGGGAAGACCCATTCAATATGGATGACCAGCTGACTGAAGAAGAGCGGCTAATAAGAGCATCTGCGGCAAGCTTTGCTGAAGAAAAATTGGCGCCCAGAGTCACTAATGCCTTCCGCAATGAGCACACCGATCGTGAGATTTTTAATGAGATGGGCGAACTTGGATTATTGGGCGCAACCATTGATGGCTACGGCTGTTCCGGTGTCGGTTATGTCAGCTATGGGCTAATTGCACGTGAAGTTGAGCGGGTTGACTCAGGCTATCGTTCAATGATGAGCGTCCAATCGAGCTTGGTCATGTATCCCATCTATACCTATGGTACTGAACAACAGAGAGCAAAATATTTACCTAAATTGGCAACAGGCGAGTGGGTGGGTTGCTTTGGTCTGACCGAACCTGACGCTGGCTCTGACCCTGGCGGTATGAAAACCCGTGCCAAAAGTGTCGACGGTGGTTATCTTATCTCCGGCAGTAAAATGTGGATTAGTAATTCACCAATCGCCGACGTCTTTGTGGTTTGGGCTAAAACTGATGATGGCATTATCCGTGGCTTTATTCTCGATAAAGGGATGAAAGGCCTGTCCGCGCCAAAAATCGAAGGCAAGCTCGCGCTGCGTGCATCCATCACCGGTGAAATTGTTATGGATGAGGTGTTTGTTAGCGAAGAGCAGTTAATGCCCAACGTCCAAGGTCTCAAGGGGCCTTTTGGCTGTCTTAACTCGGCCCGTTATGGCATTAGTTGGGGTGCTTTAGGAGCCGCTGAAAGCTGCTGGCATGCCGCTCGACAATATACTCTCGACAGAATTCAGTTCAATCGTCCACTAGCGGCGAATCAGCTAATTCAATTGAAACTGGCCAATATGCAAACCGATATTAGCCTCGGGCTACAGGGTTCGTTGCGCGCGGGTCGGTTAAAAGAGCAAGGCAACCTTGCACCTGAATTGATCTCTCTGCTTAAGCGCAATAACTGCTCTAAAGCACTCGAAATTGCTCGTCACGCTCGCGACATGCATGGCGGCAATGGTATTTCTGACGAATATCCGGTAATGCGGCATATGCTCAATCTAGAAGTGGTTAATACCTATGAGGGTACAGCAGATGTGCACGCTCTTATTCTAGGAAGAGCACAAACTGGCATCCAAGCGTTTAGCTAATAGCGACCAAAAAGGACCCCTATGGCAGGCCCACTCAAAGGTTATCGCGTACTCGACATGAGCCGGATTTTGGCGGGTCCTTGGGCAGGACAACTATTGGCTGATCTTGGCGCTGAAGTGGTCAAGATTGAACGCCCCAATAGCGGTGATGATACTCGCCATTGGGGCCCTCCCTACCTTAAAGATCAGGATGGCAATGACACTGAAGATGCTGCGTACTTCTTTTGTGCAAACCGAGGTAAGAAATCCGTTACTGTCGATATTACTCACAGCGAAGGACAAGAGATTATTCGCCAGCTGGCCTTGCAATCCGATGTGCTAATTGAAAACTACAAAGTTGGGGGGTTAGCCAAATACGGCCTGGACTACCCTGCACTGAAAAAGATTAATCCAAAACTGATTTACTGCTCGATCACCGGGTTTGGCCAAACAGGGCCCTACGCGAATCGACCTGGTTATGACTTTCTTATTCAGGGTATGGGCGGCTTAATGAGTGTTACTGGCGAGCCCGATAACCTCGATAATAAGGCTGCCGGCCCGGTGAAAGTTGGCGTTGCCGTGACCGACCTATTTACTGGACTCTATGCGGCAAATGCAATTCAGGGTGCTCTGCTAGAACGTCACCAATCTGGACAAGGTCAATATATCGATCTGGCGTTATTGGATGTGCAGGCGGCGGTATTGGCTAATCAAGCTAGCAACTATCTTATTGGTGGCACAGTCCCCCAACGGCTTGGCAATGCACATCCCAATATAGTTCCCTATCAAGCCTTTGCTACCGCTGACAGTCATATCATTGTAGCTGTGGGTAACGATCAGCAGTTCAAGCGTTTTTGCCAAGTGATAGAAATTCCGCTCATGGCAAAAGATCCTCTTTATGCCACTAACGCCAATCGTGTAAATAACCGCCAGTTACTGTGCGAGACTATTAGCTTGAGCCTGAGCCAAAAAGACAGTCGGCACTGGCTAGCGGCTTTTGAAGCCAATGATGTTCCCTGTGGCCCCATCAATTCTATTGATCAAGTGTTTGATGACCCTCAAATTATTGCTCGAGAAATGCTCATTAATGTTATCGAGAGTCGCAGTGGTAGCCTGAAGATGGTGGGCAATCCGATTAAATACAGCCGCACTAAAATTGAATACCCTGCTAGCCCACCCCAGCTAGGTGGTCAGACTAATGATGTTCTGCAGGACTATTTAGAATACTCCGAATGCCAACTAACTGAATTACATACTAAAGGTATAATCTAGCGCTGTTCATTTAGCTCAAAACTAACCTTCAGTAGCTTTTAATTAACCCTCTAAAATGGCATCACCATCATATTGATTGCTATTAAGGGCCTATTCGTCTTCACCT
>CAJJAU010000009.1 GCA_905182275.1 gamma proteobacterium HTCC2207 | reverse complement strand
TTTCGGTGACTGAAGACGACATCGTCTTAAGCTTTACTGACCTTGATTACACCGTGTGTAATAATGAAAGTGTCACAGCAGCTATAACCTATGAAACTTCTACAGCGTTTACTGACACGGTATTATTTTCTTCTCTGAATGCACCAAGCTCACTCTCTGTCGGGTTTTCGCCAACCACTGCATCAGTGAATGGCACCCCGGTTGACGTTACTTTTACTGCGGCTAATGATATTCAGGTAGGTACTTATTCGGTTGATATGGTCGCAACATCAGATATTCGTAGTCAATCTATAACGTTTGATATTGCTGCCTATAGTTCATCTTTTTCTGCAACAAACCTGCTCGCACCGATTGATCAAAGTGTGACGGATAGGCTAGAGGCGACGTTACAATGGCAGCCACAAACAAATGCGTTCAGTTATAAAGTCGAACTGGCTTCCGACCAAGCTTTTACTACTATTGTTAACTCATCAACAATAAAGACAAACTCACTGTCGCTGACTGGATTACAGGGTGATACTAACTATTACTGGCGAGTGACTCCAATTAATACCTGTGGCGTTGGCGATCCCTCCGCGGCCTATAGGTTTACTACTCCCAACCTTATAGGCGCTCAAGATTTACCCATTGTAATACCCTCTGATGCACCAAACTCTAAAGCATCGACAATTTCTGTCGCCGAAGGTTTGGTGATTACAGACGTCAATGTCTATGTTGAAATTACGCATTCTTATGTTGGTGAGCTGGCAGTGACTCTTACATCGCCCAGTGGTCAGAGCATAACGTTGATGGAGGGTGTTTGCGCCTATCCTGAGTATTCGTTTTATGCAGATATTAATACGAAGTTCGATGATGAAGGCTCAGACCTCGTGTGTGGGTCATCCAGTCCAGTGGTATCAGGTACTTTAAAGCCGCAAATAGGTTCTCTCGATATGTTTAATAGTCAGAGTACCGAGGGTGATTGGACCCTTTCAATAACCGATATTTATTCTGGCGATGGTGGTAGTCTCGATTATTTCGCGTTGGAATTTACTACTGATGGCACCTATGTTGATCAGGCTCCTATCGCTTTATCCCAACGAGTGTCATCAACACCACAAAGTACTGTTGGTATTACTCTGCAAGGTTTGGACCCTGAGGGCCAAACCTTGGCGTACTCATTGGTAGATGCCCCTGTGAATGGTCAGCTGACGGCAGATCGCTTACTAGGTAGCTTTGACACCGATGGGGCTGCGACCGCAGTTACAACTCGGGGTGATTTTGCCTTTGTTACTAATGCTAATTTTGGGCTACAAATTATCGATATTAGCAATGCAGCAAGCCCTACTATTGTGGCCACAATCGACACTGATGGCAGTGCATCAGATGCGATCTTGTCAGGCGATGCGGCTACTGCTTATGTTGCCGATGGTAGCGCCGGTCTTAAAATAATCGATGTTGCTGATTCAGTTAATCCGTTCCTAATGGGTGCATTTGATACAGACGGCAATGCATCGCAAATGGTGCTGTCTTCAAATGATAGCTATATCTATATTGCAGATGGTGATGCGGGCCTGAAAATTATTGATGTTAGTGATAGTTCAAACCCTAGTTTGGCAGGCTCATATGTGACTGAGGGGCAATTGTATATGACGGCTCTGTCCTCAGATGAGAACAAGCTCTTCCTAGCCACTAGTGCAGGGCTAAGAATTGTTGACATTAGCGACCCAGCTAATGTGACTTTATTGGGCTCCTTTAGCGCACTTGGTGAGGCATTTAGCGTTGCGCTCTCTAGTGATGGCAATACTGCTTATATTGTCAATCGTAATTCAGGGCTCAAAGTTATTGATGTTAGTAATACCTCTACTCCGCTGCTGGCAGGCTCATTCGATGCCTCATCAAGTCAAGGCGCGAAACTTTCAAACGACGGATCTATCGTTTATCTCTACAATACATTTTCTGTACAAATAATTGACCCATCAGATCCTGCAAATCTCATCTCATTGGGATCATTTCGGGCCGACGCTACGACCGACTTAGCCTTCTCCTCCGATGATAGTTTAGCTTATGTCACTGGCGCTAATCAGTTAAAGATTATGGATCTATCCCCAGCAGTATTTCTAGCAGGTGATGTGGTTTCTCCGACATTTGATTACACCCACACCTCAGTTGTTGTGATAGCTGATGGCCCAAATGATAGCTTTAGTTTTAAGGTCAATGATGGCTCATTAGACAGCAATGTTGCCTTTGTGGACATATGGATGGACTCGCTGAGTAATGACGGTACTTGGACTTATTTAGAGTCACTTACTGGAAGTCTTACTATTACCGGTTGCGTATCGTCCTGTCTCACTGATTTGGTGATTCCTGAAATGATCGGTGACACTGCCGTTACAGCAATAGCGAGCGCCGCTTTTGCGAATCAAGGAATAACATCGCTATCTGTGCCCGATAGTGTCACATCTATTGGTGATTACGCATTTGTCGAAAATGACATCAGTCTAGTGACTATCGGCAATAGCGTCTCTGAAATTGGTACTAATGCCTTCGCATATAATCAGCTGTTCGCACTGAGTTTTCTTGGGGATAGGCCGTCTATTGCTACTGACAGTTTCTTTAGAAACAGCGGACTAGACCTTATTGGCTATTGTCCTGACACTGATGGTTGGCCGGGAGAGGATATTTTGCTCGGCTCAACAAGTCTAGCGCCAATTGAAAACTGCAATACCGTGTCTAAGTATCTATCTGCAATGGCGACCCTGGCTGATGCGGCTGATTCTGGAGATGGTAACGCAATCACTATCGAGGATATGAATGCGATAATTGGACTGGTTAATATTGATCCTGCAGCGCTGTCAGCTTATCAAACATTAATTGGGTTGCAGTTGAATAGTACTTATGTCGATGACTTGAAGGAAATTCAATCACTGATTGACGGGATTAATACTGGTCTTTCAGTCTGTGATAACGTGAGTTATTTTGTTGATATTACTCCAGGTGACTACCCTTCAGAAATTTACTGGGAACTAACTGATGGAGCCGGTACTAGTTTATATGTCGGCACTGCCCCAACGACTCAGATGATATGCCTGCCTGACGATGCTCGTTATACGTTAAATATGTATGACAGTTATGGTGATGGTTGGAATGGTGCTGAATTCTCTTTAATCGCCACTAATGGTGCTTCGGTGATTGTGCAAACTCTCATCAGTGGCGGTGAGGGAGCTGCGCCGATCAATATTGGCGATTACCCCAACGAAGCGCCCATGGCCATGGCTCAGGCTGTGACTCTAGTTGAAAAAATACCGACTAATATCACGCTTGCAGGAACTGACCCTGAGGGTGATGAGCTATTTTATTATTTAGCATCGGATCCTTCTCAGGGGTCTTTTATTGCCTTTAATCCCAGCTCAATTGGTTCAGCAGACACCCCAGGTGATGCTGGAGTCATAGCTACCTCAGGTAATACTGTTTTTGTTGCAGACTATAATGCAGGTTTACAGATTTTTGATATCAGTGATGACACAGCACCCACACTTATCAGCACATTTGGCACAGAAGGATTGGTGTGGAGTGTAAAACTTTCCAATGATGGAAATACTGCGTATTTAGCCGACGAAGAATTTGGTGTGCAGATTGTAGATGTCTCCGATCGTACCAACCCGATGCTATTGGGAACCTTTGATACGCAGGGCTTCAGTTTAGATGTCAGTTTATCAAGTAATGAGAAGACTCTTTTCATCGCTGATGTCTTTAGCTTAGAGATAGTTGATATCACTTATCCTCAATCTCCGGTGTTATTAGGCTCATTAGCTACATCAGGTACAGCTTATGGCGTGACTCTCTCAGAGGATGAAAACACTGCCTATATTGCTACAGACACTGCCGGTATGGATATTATGGATGTGAGTAGTAAAACTAATCCATTATTACTAAGTACTTACCAGACTCCTGGAGAATCTCGAGCTATCGTGTTGTCTGATGATGGCAATGTGGCTTACATTACTGATGGCCAGTCAGGGCTGCAAATTGTTGATGTCAGTGTTCCTGATAACCCAACAATACTCAGCAGCTACGATACCCAAGGCATTGCTTGGGGTGTGGATATCTCAGCCGATGGAAACTATGTTTATGTTGCAGATTTCCTTGGCATTGAGGTGATTGACGTTTCTAATAATCAATCGCCAAGGTCTATGGGTACATTTACCACCAATGGCACTGCATACGATATCACTCTTTCCAATGATGGCAATAAAGCCTATGTCGGAGTGGGGCAGGCAGGTCTGCAAATTGTTAATGCAGGTGTTGCTATACTGACTGCGGGTGACCAAGTGCCAGAAGTTGTCACTTATACTAGTACTGATGAGGGCGCCTCAAATGACAGCTTTAGTTTTATAGTCAACGATAATCGTCTTGATAGTGAACCTGCACTCGTGGATATAACTATTCTCCCAGACAACGACGGCGATGGTATTGCCAACAGTGAAGATCCCGATGATGATAATGATGGCATGCTAGATGATTTCGAAGAGGCCAATGGATTTGATCCTTTTGATGCTTCAGATGGCGCCGAAGATCTTGATAATGACGGTGTTTCCAATGCGCAAGAGTATCTAAATGGTACTGATGTTAGTGTGGATGACTATGGCCCTGTTATTGCGGTTCCAGAGGATATAGTGCTAGCTTCCACAGGTCGATTGACCTCGGTTGATCTGGGTGACGCAACCGCAACGGACCGAGAGCCACTCAGTCCGCAGGTTGAGGCGAATATAACAGGCCCTTTCCTGTCTGGCGCCTACCAAATCATTTGGTCCTCCGAGGATGCTTTGGGTAATACCTCTCAAGCTATACAGCAGTTGAGTATATTACCTCTGGCGAACCTTGATGTTGATTTTTCAGCGGGTGAGGGCGGTAATCATTCAATTTCGGTAACGCTAAGTGGTGATGCCCCCTCTTATCCAGTAAATATTCCCTTCAATCTTTCTGGCACAGCGACAGAGGGCGATGACTACTCAATAAATGTCAGTGCAGCCCTAATTATTAGCCAGGGACGCTCCGCGAGTATGAATTTAAGTATCGTTGAAGATAATACTGCCGAGTCAGATGAAACCATTATTATTTCACTGCCTGATGTATTTATTCAGTGCGTGGACTGTGATGTGGAAGGTTTATCCAATGCCGCTATTGGAAGCGCCAATAGCCAGATTATTACCATTAGTGATACAAATTTACCTCCAGCATTACAGTTTTCAGCCAGTCAGGATGGTGTGGCAGCAAGAACTGTTGCTGTTGATGGGGGTGATGTAAGTATCCAAGTGATGGTTTCTGATGGTAATTCTACTGATACTCACAGCATCGACTGGGGCACTTCAATAGACGGTTTAAGTAATGTTTCGGCTGATACCGAAGGGAATTTGATGTTTTCCATCGCGGGCTTAAATCTTGGTGGACTAACCTTAACCGCAACAGTCACCGATAGCGGTAATACACCGATTAGTGTGAGTGACTCTGTGGTGCTAAATATTATCGAGACGCGCACCTCTCTGTCTACCTCAGAAGATGCTGACGGGGACGCGCTTACCGATGCACAGGAAGGCTGGAGTGATAGTGACAATGATGGAATTCCAGACTTCTTAGATGCTATCGCTGAGCCGAACCTGATGAAAATAGCGGCTAATAGCGATAATTTAGTACAAGCTGAAAGTGGAACCTCTCTCAGTTTGGGGGTATTGTCGATGACTCAAACTAACTTCGATCTTAGCCTGACAGAGCAGCAGTTATCAGCAACTAATGATGAGTACTTTGATTACCCTGATGGTTTAATTGACTATCGATTGATAGGTGGCGAGTCTGGCTATGTCTACTCTTTGGTTATCCCCACTAGCTTTACTATTGGTCCTAGAGATGAAATCAAGAAATATACTGATGACACACTTGGCTGGCAGTTATTTACAGAAGATGCCAATAACAGCATAGCCTCGGCAACAGCGATTAGCGGGGCCTGCCCGGAGCCCGGCAGCGATCTTTATACTCTTGGCCTTAGTGAGGGCAGTAACTGTGTTCAATTAATGGTCGAAGATGGTGGTCCGAACGATGCTGATGGGCAAGCCAATGGTACTTTGGTTGATCCCGTTGGTGTGGCGTCGAAATATATTGGTACACCCAGCGATAGCAGTACTGCGACGCTAAATGATGATCAGATCACTGCTAATGGCTCTGATAGTGCCACAGTAACGGTCACTGTTTATGATGCTCAAGGTCTCAAGTTAGAGGATATGGCCGTCAGTGCGAACGCGTCCTTATCTGGAGTCAGCGTAGGTAGTTTCGTTCAGCAGGGAGAGGGTGTCTATACCGCATCGGTCACGGCGAACAATACTTCGGGTGATTCAACCCTTGATGTAACTATTGCCAATGGCACCGAGTCGATTGTTGTGACCACAGAATCTATTGCTGTGACGAGACCGCCGACTCCTCCCGCGCCAACCCCACCCTCTGGCGGCGGTGGCGGTTGCGTGGTGGCTGTTGGTGGTGCATCAGATGCATCAATGCCTTTATTGCTATTGATGTTAGGCCTACTGTTAGTGAGAAGGCGTTACTCATAGCGATAGCCGTATTCGGTGAACGCAAATAAAAGGCTGCCCTCGGGCGGCTTTTTATTTTTCTGTAACTCATTGTAATGGATCAGGCAGCTGAGATTGGCCTTTTTGGCCAGCAAAGTCTATTCACTAAATCATAGTCAATATTCCATAAGTGGTTAAAGTTTGATCTCGAGCTTGCTATAAACCCCTACATTAGGTACGGTTATTGTGCGTTACCTAACAATAATAAAAGGGTTCTTCCCTAAGTAGGTAGTATTAGGCGAAAGAAGCCCGATGTGTTTGGGGTATTTTATGCCACTTGAACAATATAAGGTTTTTCTTTTTTACAGGCCATTCGATCATCTCTATGAGATGGTAGCTAACCCTCTTTTTCTTATCAAAATCACTAATCAATCGTCGCAAATACAGACTGCTCAGCTGCTGGAGCGTGTCAATGACTAATGCCTACGCCACTGAAATTTGGCCGTTAGCTGTATATTTTTTGATGGTTATTTTACTCGTGATTACCATGTTAGTCCTTTCTTGGTTGCTAGGTCAGCGACGCAGAGAAGCAGCCACCAATGATCCTTTTGAATCTGGAATAGTCTCGGTGGGGGGGTCGCAAATACGTATCTCTGTAGAATTTTATTTAGTGGCGATTTTCTTCGTTATCTTTGATCTAGAAACGGTATTCATTTTTGCTTGGGCAATTGCGTTCTTTGAGCTCGGCTGGCAGGGCTATTTATCTATGGTGGTGTTCATTGCCATACTTGGTTTGGCTCTGGTGTATGAGTGGAGGTCCGGTGCCTTGGACTGGGGTAACAAAACCCGTGTAGGATTGAAAAACGCGCTCAAATCAACTGAGGTGAAATAATGGACTGGAGTTTAACGCGACCCGAACAGGGTAATGTAGTTGGTCAGAGCGATGACTTTATTGAAGAGCAGGTTAAGCGTAATGTGGCATTTGCCAAGCTTGAAGATTTAATTGCTTGGGGGCGCGCGCATTCCTTATGGCCTTTTAATTTTGGCCTCTCTTGCTGTTATGTAGAGATGGCAACATCGTTCACTAGCCGACATGACATCGCTCGCTTCGGTTCTGAGGTTATTCGAGCCACACCTCGTCAAGCAGATTTAATGGTTATTTCAGGAACCTGCTTTTTAAAAATGGCCCCAGTGATTCAGCGACTCTATGAGCAGTTATTAGAACCTCGATGGATTATTTCTATGGGCTCATGTGCTAACTCCGGCGGTATGTACGATATTTATTCGGTAGTTCAGGGCGTCGATAAATTTATTCCGGTAGATGTTTATGTTCCCGGTTGTCCGCCACGTCCAGAGGCACTGATGCAGGGCTTAATTATGCTGCAGGAATCTATTGGTAAGGAAAGGCGACCTATCACCTGGGCCGCCGGTGATCAAACTATTGTCAAGCCAACTAAAATTAGTAAGCGAGATGAACTGACTGCACAGCGTATTCAGGCGACTGAATTAAGGGAGCCGAAACAAACCTAGTATTCCAATAACAATCTGAGAGGGTTAAATGCACACGGCTGAATCAATGGTTCATAGCCAGGTAGAAGAAACCTTGTATCGCCGATTTGGACAGCAACAGTTTACTGTTCAAGCCACGGCCGATTCCATTCTGACACTGTGGGTGCCTAGATCCCTTTTGCTTGATGTTTTACAGTTCTTAAAACCCCAATTCTCTATGCTTTACGATTTATTTGCTATCGATGAGCGAACACGTCAATACCGCTCCGGCCAACCCGATTCAGATTTCACCGTGGTTTATCAGTTGCTCTCTATGGAGCGCAATGATGATATTCGCATCAAGGTAGCGTTGTCCGAGGCTGACCTGCACCTGCCGACCATTATAGGCGTTTGGCCTAATGCCAATTGGTATGAGCGAGAGGCCTGGGACATGTTTGGTGTGATTTTTGACGGCCATCCGACTCTGTACCGTATTTTACTGCCGCCAACCTGGGAGGGTCATGCACTGCGCAAAGATCACCCCGCACGAGCTACTGAGATGGCTCCGTTTGAAATGGGGCCTGAACGAGTTGCCAAAGAGCAGGAGGCTTTGCGTTTTCGTCCTGAAGAATGGGGTATGGAAAAAGCCACTGAAGATAGCGAGTATATGTTCCTCAATCTGGGGCCGAATCACCCCAGTGTCCATGGAGTATTTCGTGTTGCTCTGCAATTAGATGGCGAGGTAATTATTGATTCGGTCCCTGATATTGGTTATCACCATCGCGGCGCTGAAAAGATGGGCGAACGCCAAACATGGCATACCTACATTCCCTATACAGACCGAATTGATTATCTTGGCGGGGTGATGAATAACCTAGCCTATATTCAATCAGTGGAAATGCTCGGGGGCGTAATAGTGCCCGAACGTGCCAAGATCATTCGTATTATGTTGTCTGAGCTGTTCAGGATTTCTAGTCACCTAGTGTTTTATGGGACGTTTGTTCAAGACGTTGGCCAAATGTCCCCTGTGTTTTATATGTTCGCTGACCGTGAGCGATTGTTCGGCATTATTGAGGCGATTACCGGTGGACGAATGCATCCAGCCTGGTTCCGTATTGGTGGTGTTGCTCAAGACCTCCCAGAGGGTTGGGATACCTTGGTTCGCGACTTCATCGACTTTTTGCCCGCTCGCCTGGATCATTACGACAAGATGGCCATGCAGAACAAGATGCTTAAGGATCGTACAGTTGGTATTGGTGTTTATACCCAGCAAGAAGCCATTGACTGGGGCATTACAGGGCCTGGTTTGCGCGCTACGGGTTGCGATTGGGATGTACGTAAAAAGCGTCCTTATGGTGGGTATGATCAGTTTGACTTCGACGTGCCGGTTTCACATAACGGGGATTGTTATGACCGCGCTGAATTGCGCATTGAAGAAATGCGACAGAGCTTACGAATTATCCGTCAGTGCTTAGATAACATGCCCGGCGGACCCTACAAGAGCGATCATCGGCTGACTACCCCGCCGCCCAAAGAGCGAACAATGGAAGACATTGAGACTCTTATACATCATTTTCTTAATGTTAGCTGGGGGCCGGTGGTGCCTGCAGGAGAGGCCTCGGTAATGATTGAGGCCACCAAGGGTATCAATAGTTACCACCTAATTAGTGACGGGGGTACTAACTCATACAGAACCCGTATCCGCACCCCCTCTTTTCCTCATTTACAACAAATACCTCTGATTAGTAACGGCCTAATGATCCCTGATTTGATAGCCATTATTGCCAGTATAGATTTTGTTATGGCGGATGTTGACCGATGAGTAATGCAAAGATGATTCAAAGTGATGTTCGTTCAGTACTGACGCTGCAAGAAATGGCTGAAATAGATCATGAATTGGAGCATATCCCCTATAAATCAGGTGCTGCCATTGACGCGCTAAAGATTATTCAGGCTGGACGCGGGTGGGTGTCTGATGAGTGTCTTCAAGCCATCGCCAAATATTTGGAGATGTCTGCTGAAGAGTTGGAGGGAGTGGCAACCTTCTATAACTTAATTTATCGCCGTCCGGTGGGTGAGAAAGTCATTCTCTTTTGCGACAGCGTTAGTTGCTGGATAAGTGGTTGTGACAGTGTTAAGCAAACTATTTCTGATACCTTGGGTGTCGACTATGGTGAAACCACTAAAGACAATCGCTATACACTGCTTCCAGTTCCCTGTTTGGGGGCCTGTGATAGGGCGCCAGTGATGATGGTGGGCGATGACTTGGTCACCCATCTTGATGACAATAAAATCAATAAGCTGTTTTCTGCAGATAAAACCGGAGATCAGTCTTAATGGAAAAAGTACTTACACGCAATATTGAACCTGGCAAGGCACCAACCGATATGGCTGCCTACGAGGCCAATGGTGGCTATCAAGGATTACGTAAAGCCATGTCTGGCATGTCACCCCAAGATTGTCGGGAGGTGGTCAGCGCATCTAATTTACGCGGACGAGGAGGAGCGGGATTCCCCACTGGCATGAAGTGGAGCTTTGTGCCGATGGATGACAAATGTACCCCTGGACACAAGTATCTAGTGTGCAATGCAGATGAAATGGAACCGGGGGCCTTTAAAGATCGCTTGTTGATGGAGTATGACCCACACCAACTCATCGAAGGTATGATTTTGTCGGCTTATTGTATTGGCGCTGACATTTCTTATGTTTTTATCCGTGGTGAGTACGTCGTTGCCATTGAACGCCTGCGCAAGGCGCTGGAAGAATGTTATGCCAAAGGTTATTTGGGCGAAAATATTTTGGGTAGCGGTTATAAGCTTGAAATGTATGTTCACCCCAGTGCTGGTCGTTATATCTGTGGTGAAGAAACAGCCTTAATTAATGCGCTTGAAGGCAAGCGAGCAAATCCTAGAGCCAAACCACCATTCCCACAAGTGAGCGGTCTATGGGGGCGTCCGACGATCGTTAACAATGTCGAAACCCTATGTAACATCCCTCATATTATTGATCATGGTGCCGAATGGTTTAAGAGCCTTGGGGTGGGTGAGGACGCCGGGACTAAAATGTTTGGCGTTAGTGGACGAGTTAAAAACCCTGGTTGTTGGGAGCTGCCAATGGGCACGCCCATCCGTGAAATTATTGAAAACCATGCTGGGGGCATGCAAGACGGCTTGCAGCTTAAAGGTTTCTTGCCTGGAGGCGGTTCAACTGACTTTTTAACCCAAGATCATCTCGATTTAGCTATGGACTATAACGTGATTGGTAAAGCGGGTAGCCGTATGGGTACTGGCACCATGATTATTCTCGATGATCAGACTTGCCCTGTGGGCATGGTGTTAAATCTGATTCGCTTTTTTGCCCATGAATCCTGTGGGTTTTGCACTCCTTGTCGTGACGGTTTGCCTTGGACAAGGCAGGTCTTAGAAGACATAGAGCAGGGTCGTGGCAAAGCTGAAGATCTGGATACGCTGGAATATCAAATTAATTATATAGGCGCTATCGGCAACACTCACTGTGCCCTAGCGCCGGGTGCTATGGAGCCATTGCAAAGTGCCCTTAAATATTTCCGTGAGGATTTTGAACGACATATTAGTGGTGGCTGTTGCCCTTACCACTCAGGAAAGGGAGCCTAAACGATGCCAATGATTTATGTTGATGGTCAGGAAATTGAGGTGGTCCAAGGGGAAAATATACTCGAAGCTTGCCTTAATGCTGGTCTGGATCTGCCGTATTTTTGTTGGCATCCGGCCATGGGCTCTATTGGTTCTTGCCGTCAATGTGCAGTGGTTCAATATCAGAATAACGAAGACACCAGAGGCCGCATTGTCATGGGTTGCATGACCCCAGTGAGCGAGGGGGCACGCTTCTCACTTAAGGCAGAGAATGCGACGGAGTTTCGTGAGGCAGTAGTTGAAAGCCTGATGCTTAATCATCCCCATGATTGTCCTGTCTGTGCGGAAGGTGGAGAATGTCATCTGCAAGATATGACGGTGATGGTCGGACATCGTGACCGGCGATATACCGGTAAAAAGAACACTTATCGCAATCAATATTTGGGTCCTCTTATTCATCATGAGATGAATCGTTGTATAGCCTGTTATCGATGCGAGCGCTATTACCGAGATTACGCGGGAGGTAAAGATCTAGGGGCACAGGCTTCCCATGATCACCTCTATTTCGGTCGTCATGAGGAAGGGATTTTAGAGAGTGAGTTTTCGGGCAATTTGGTTGAGGTATGCCCCACAGGCGTTTTCACTGATAAGCCCTTCTTAAAGCAATATAGTCGCAAGTGGGATTTACAGTCGGCACCTTCTATATGTCAGGGCTGTGCGGTGGGCTGCAATATTGCCCCAGGGGAGCGTTACGGCAAGGTTAAGCGAGTCCATAACCGCTACAATAATGAGGTTAATGGTTACTTTATATGTGATCGAGGTCGCTTTGGTAGCGGCTATCTAAACAGTGATTTACGCCTTGATTATGCCGGTATTAAAAATCCGGATGGTAGCTTCTTTGCGGTGCATCAACAGCAAGCGTTGGATACCGCTGCTGGCTGGATGTCCGGCAAGAAAGTCGCAGCTATTGGTTCGCCCCGAGCATCGGTTGAGGCGAATTACCTGTTGAGAGAGTTAGTGGGTGCACAGAACTTTGCAGCTGGATTTTCCGATCTAGATGCTGGATTAATGAGTAGTATTGCGGCTATTTTGCAGGCGACCAAGGCGCAAAATCCATCGATTAAACAGATGGAGTCTGCCGATGCAGTGCTCGTTCTTGGCGAGGATGTTACTAACACTGCTCCACGAGTGGCGCTTGCATTACGTCAGTCGGTACGCAATAAAGCCTTTGAACTAGCCGAGCAAATGGGTCTTCCAGCATGGCAAGATGCCGCGGTTCGAAATCTTGCGCAAGACCAACGTTCGCCAATGATCATTGTGTCAGCCCTAGATACTCGTCTTGATGACGTTGCCAGTTCCTGTGTTTCTTTGGCTCCGGATGATATAGCCGCCTTTGGCTATGCTGTCGCGGCAGCTCTGGCAGGAGAGCAAACCGATAACCCTCGTGCAGATGCCACCGCAGAGATCTTAAAGGCTGCGAAAAACCCGCTGATTGTTAGCGGTTCAAGCATGGCACATCAAGGCGTTATCAATAGCGCTGCTGCCGTGGCAGACGCCCTGGATCAGACCACAAGTATGCTGAGTTTTTGCGTACCTGAATGCAACAGCCTAGGATTGGCGCTGATGGTGGCCGATGGTTCTGGCAGTTCTTTGAGCGACTTAGCTAAGAGAGCATCCAAGCTAGATGTATTAATTATATTGGAAAATGATGTGTATCGCCGTGGCGATAAGTCAGAAATCGATCAACTATTATCCAGTGGCGCTAAAGTGATCACTTTGGATATGTTTGAGAATAGTACCCTTGATCAATCTGACTTAGTCATGGCTGCTGCATCCTATGCTGAGTCCCAAGGCACTTTGGTTAGCAGTGAGGGCCGTGCTCAGCGGTTCTACCCTGTGCATTCGCCAGCAGCTGAGAGACTGCCGAGTTGGCAGTGGTTGTTGCGTTTGGCCTGTGCTACTGGGCACAAGAAATTGTCGAAATTGGCGCATTTTGACGAGATAGTGGCAGCCTGCTCTCAGAGTAATCCATTGTTTGCTGGACTGGTGGATGTTGCGCCACTCAACAGTTTCAGAGACCGCGGCTCAAAGATACCTCGTCAAACCCATCGTTATAGTGGTCGCACAGCTATGAATTCCGGCGTTTCGGTACATGAGCCCCAACAGCCTAAAGATGACGAAAGCCCATTGTCCTATAGCATGGAAGGTTTAAATCGCGATCAACCCTCATCATTAATGCCCTTTGTCTGGTCTCCAGGGTGGAATTCCAATCAGTCTCTGCAAAAATTTCAAGCCGAGGTGGATGGTCCTCTGAAAGGGGGTCCTTCAGGTGTACGCTTAATTAGCTCCACCCAGCAGGGGGCAGGGGTTTCTCCACAAATACACAAAGTGATATTGAAACCGCACCAGTGGCATCTAGTGCCGATGCAGCAGATTCATGGGAGTGACGAATTGTCTGCGCATACCGATGAAATTGCCGAGTTGGCCGGCCGCGGGTTTATTGCCATTGGCCAAAAAGTCGCCGAAAAACTTTCTGTTTCTGAGGGAGATGGTTTGTTGGTTAAACAGGGAGAGGTTGAATGTTCCCTCGAGGTGAGGATTTTGTCGAGGGTGGCTAAAAACTGTATTGGCTACAGTGTTGGTTTCCCAGAGGCGCAAGGGCTAACGGCTGGCAGTTTGGTTAGTTTGGAGGCGGATAAAAAATGGCAGCGTTCGGGCCCTGAAATGATTGCTTCGGACAAAGCCGTTTTTGAGCAGGTGATTGGTGGAGGAGGTGCGAGTAATGTCTGAGTTAATGCCAGTAATTCTTGCTCTAACTATTTTAATAGGTGGCGTTGCTGGTGCGGCTGTTTTGACTTGGTTCGAGAGGCGGTTACTGGGTGTCTGGCAAGATCGCTATGGACCGAATCGGCTGGGGCCGTTTGGTATTGGCCAGGTAGCCGCTGACATGATTAAACTGCTGTTTAAAGATGACTGGGTTCCTCCCTTTGCCGATCGACTAGTGTTTATTTTTGCGCCCACTGCCATTGTCGTCGCTATGATGATGGGTTTTGCCGTAGTACCTTTTGCTCCCGGCATGATGATTATCGACGTTAATATTGGCTTGTTATTTTTCCTCGGCATGACATCTCTTGCGGTCTACAGCGTTCTGCTAGGAGGTCTTGCCTCTAACAATAAATATGCTCTTTTGGGTGGCTTGCGGTCGGCCGCGCAAATGGTTAGTTACGAAGTCTTTATGGGCCTTTCATTAATTGGCGTGGTCATGATGTCTGGAAGCTTTAGTTTGGTGGACATCGTTGAAGCCCAGACTGATGTTTGGTTCTGCTTTTCTCAGATACTCGGTTTGTTCGTGTTTATTATTGCCGGTATTGCCGAGAGCCACCGCTTACCTTTTGATTTACCCGAAGCTGAGCATGAACTCACCGCAGGCTTTCATACTGAATACGGCGGCATGAAGTTTGCTATGTTTATGCTCGGCGAATATCTAGGGCTAATGCTCATTTCTTGCATGATTGTGACCTTATTCTTTGGTGGCTGGCATGGCCCTATATTGATCGGTGATTGGTTGCCACCATTCTTCTGGTTTAGCTCCAAAGTATTCGTGGTTATTTGTTTCTTTGTCTTATTGCGTGCAGCGATACCGAGGCCGCGTTATGACCAATTGATGTCACTTGGCTGGAAAGTAATGTTGCCCATTACGCTGATTAATATTCTGGTGACCGGTGCCGTGTTGTTATGGATGGAGGGAATGGCCTGATGTTAAGTGAGCTACGAACCTTGTGGGAAGTACTTAAGCACACCTTTACCAAAGCTGAAACTGTTCAGTATCCTGAGGAAATGCCCTATTTGGCACCACGTTATCGTGGACGTATTGTGTTGACTCGTGACCCAGATGGTGAAGAACGATGTGTGGCATGTAATCTTTGCGCAGCTGTATGCCCTGTTGACTGCATAGCACTGCAGAAAGATACCCGTGAAGACGGTACCTGGTATCCGGAGTTTTTCCGCATTAACTTTTCACGTTGCATTATGTGTGGCATGTGTGAAGAGGCCTGCCCAACCTATGCTATCCAATTGACGCCTGACTTTGAAATGTGTGAGTACGATAGGCAAAACATGGTCTATGAAAAAGAACATTTACTGATTAATGGGGTGGGTAAATATCCAGATTATAATTTTTATCGGGTGTCGGGCATGAAAACAGCCTCTAAAGACAAAGGCGAAGCTCTCAACGAAGCTAGGCCCATCGACACCAAGAGTTTATTGCCATGAGTTTACTTTATATAACAGAGTTGAGGGCCGCCCATGCTTGAAATTGGTTTTTTTTACACAGCAGCAACGGTTGCATTGGTAGCGACCGTGATGGCGATGACCAGAGCTAATGCTATTCATGCACTAATATATCTGATTGTTTCGCTACTGGCGGTAGCCGTTATCTTTTTCTTGATTGGCGCGCCATTTGCCGCTGCTCTAGAAATCGTTATTTATGCTGGCGCTATCATGGTGCTATTTGTTTTTGTCATCATGATGCTCAATCTAGGTGAGAAGGGCGACAAGCAGGAACGGCAGTGGTTACAACCATCAATATGGGCGGGGCCGGCGGTTTTGTCAGCTGTTTTACTGATTGAGTTGGTGATGGTGATCAGTCAAACCAGTGGTCCAGTATCTGTTACCGCAGTCTCGGCAAAAGAAGTAGGTTTGGCACTATTTGGTCCCTATGTGTTGGCAGTAGAAATAGCCTCAATGTTGTTATTGGCAGGACTGGTCGGTTCTTTCCACCTTGGTCGCCGTTACCTTGAACGCGACAACCTAGAAAAACAGGGTGGTCAATAATGGACGGCCTAAATATACCGCTTAATCACATTCTTCTGGTTTCTTCGCTCTTATTTGCTATAGGTATGCTGGGCTTAATGATCAGGCGCAATATTATTTTTATATTGATGTCACTGGAGGTCATGCTCAACGCCGCGGCCCTGGCCTTTGTCGCTGCTGGCGCTCATTGGGGACAGCCTGACGGCCAGGTAGTATTTATGCTTATTCTCACTGTGGCTGCTGCCGAGGTCGCTGTGGGGCTGGGTTTGGTGCTTCAGGTTCAGAAGCGCTTTAAAACATTGGATATGGATCATGCCAACCGGATGCAGGGTTAATTATGAGTGAGACTATTTGGCTAATACCACTGATCCCCTTGCTTAGTTCAGTGACATTAATGCTGTTTGGCAGTCGCCTTAAGATCTCTCAAATTGGAATTCTAGGGGTCGCCTCGGTGGGTATAGCCGCTTTGCTGACGTTACTGCTGGCCGTTGAATTTATGCAAAATCAACAGGTTATCCAGCTATCACTGTGGACCTGGATGGAAGTAGCCGGTTTTGCTCCAGGTATTTCGTTTTATTTTGATGGGCTGACTCTAGTGATGATGTCGGTAATTACTGGTGTTGGTTTTTTGATTCATCTGTTCTCGACCGAATTTATGGAGAAAGATCCAAGTTACGCCCGATATTTCGCGTATTTAAATATGTTTGTTGCCGCCATGTTGGTCTTGGTGATGGCCGACAATCTTTTATTACTTTATCTGGGCTGGGAAGGTGTCGGGGTCTGCAGTTACCTATTAGTGGGTTTTTGGTATCAGCACAACGCCAATGGCCACGCCGCACGTAAAGCCTTTATTGTTACCCGTATCGGCGATACGGCTATGGCATTGGGTTTATTACTGTTGTTCACCCAACTGGGAACCTTAGATATCCAGGCCATGGTGGGCGAGGCCAATCAAACCTGGCAGGTGGGTGCTACTATCCCCACAATAGCCTGTCTGTTGCTAGTCTGCGGGGCTGTCGGCAAATCAGCTCAGTTGCCGTTACATACGTGGCTACCCGATGCCATGGCGGGCCCAACGCCGGTTAGTGCGCTGATTCATGCAGCGACGATGGTTACCGCTGGTGTTTACCTAATAGCGCGCACTCATGGGTTGTTCTTATTAGCGCCCACGGCCATGACCGTCGTTGCTGTTATTGGCATAACCACCTCGCTGATGGCGGCTTTTACAGCGCTAATGCAAACCGATATTAAACGCATCTTGGCCTACTCAACTATTAGTCAGATCGGCTATATGTTTCTTGCATTGGGCGTGGGCGCATGGAGTGCAGGTATTTTTCACCTAATGACCCATGCGTTTTTTAAAGCGCTATTATTCTTGGGGTCAGGTGCCATTATTCACTGCCTGCATCACGAACATAATATTTTCAAGATGGGCGGTCTGAGAACTCGAATGCCGGTCACCTTTTGGAGTTTCATGATCGGCTCAGCGGCATTAGCGGCGCTACCGATGACCTCGGGATTTTTCAGTAAAGACCAAATTTTACTGCAGGCCTACCAACTCCCGGATATAGGGCCAGGGTTATGGATGGCTGGGCTCCTAGGGGCCTTACTAACCGCAATTTACAGCTTTCGATTAGTCTTTGTGGTGTTTTTTGGTAAGGCTAACACCGAGCCTGATAAAGATACGGGCTGGCGCATGGCTGTTCCACTCTCGGTACTGTGTTTGTTAGCGATGATTGGCGGTTGGTTCATGATTCCTGTGAGTGAGGTGTTCCCTGTAAGCGATGGCACTCATCCGGCACATTGGGTCGAATATGTTTCCATATCAGTGCCTATTGTTGGCGTACTAATCGCCTATCTCATATTCTATAGTGGCCGATTAAAAGTCGAGGGGCTTGCCAGTTCGACCTTAGGTAAGCGCCTTGGCCAATTTTGGCTCAGTGGTTGGGGTATTGATTGGCTCTATGACCGCCTGTTTGTAAAACCTTATTACGGCCTGGCTAATAGTCTTAAAAGCGAGCCTATTGACGCGATATACGGCTTAATCGTTGCGGTCAATCAAACCTTTAATCACTGGTTGAGTGTCGCTCAGTCGGGCCGCATACGCTGGTATTTGGCCAGTATGGTAGCAGGGTTGATTCTAGTGATTACTCTGGCCGCTAATCTTTCAGTGGGAGCGCTCTAATGGTGATGATTAACCTAATAGTGATCCTCCTCGTTGGTGGTCTGTTGGCTATCTTTTCTGAGCGCATTAGTGACACCATGCCTCGGAAAGTGGCTATGACTGTAGTCCTATTTGACTTGCTGTATCTACTTGTTTGTCTGTCAGGTATGCCTGATATTATCCAATTGCAGGCCCCTGTGGCCAATGACCCCTCCTCGTGGTTAATGCACTTTAAAGCTGACTGGATTCCAGCTTTCGGTATTAGTATTGAATTGGCACTAGATGGTATTAGTTTACTAATGGTTTTGCTAACGCTGGTTCTTGGCGCCATCGCAATCAGTGCTTCATGGACGGATATTGTGGTACGCAAAGGCTTCTTTGAGGCTAACTTATTATGGTCACTTGCAGGCGTGCTAGGGGTGTTCATGTCTCTAGATCTAATGCTGTTCTTCCTGTTTTGGGAAGTCATGCTGATCCCCATGTACTTTATGATTGCCATATGGGGCCATGAAAATCGTGGCTATGCCGCCATGAAGTTCTTTATCTTTACCCAGGCCAGTGGTTTGTTGATGTTAGTGTCGATACTGGCGCTAGTAGCGGTCAATCATAGTGCCACAGGGATTTGGACCTTTAGTTACTTTGATCTGCTAAACACACAAATGGCTGAGCAAACTGCACATTGGATTATGCTCGGTTTCTTCATTGCTTTTGTGGTCAAGTTGCCGGGATTTCCTTTTCATACTTGGCTACCCGACGCACATACTCAAGCTCCGACTGCAGGTAGTGTCATTCTGGCGGGTATTCTTCTCAAGACAGGCGCCTATGGACTCATCCGTTTTGCAGTGCCGCTATTCCCTGAAGCGGCGTTAAATTTTTCATACCCGGCTATGTGGTTGGGCGCGGCAGGAGTGGTCTACGGTGCTGTTCTGGCCTTCGGTCAAACCGATTTTAAGCGCCTAATCGCTTATAGCAGCGTCAGTCATATGGGCTTTGTGCTACTGGGCATCTATGCGTGGAATGAACTAGCACTGCAAGGTGCAGTAATGCAGATGGTTGCCCATGGGTTTAGTACTGCAGCGCTGTTTATGATCGCGGGGTCTCTGCAAGAGCGTTTGCATACAAGAGATATGCGAGAGATGAGCGGTCTATGGCAACAGATGCCGCGCATGGGTGCGGTAGCCATGTTTTTTGTCATCGCATCCCTAGGTCTGCCCGGGTTGGGTAATTTTGTTGCCGAATTTTTGGTGTTACTGGGACTTTTCCAAGTCAATGTTTGGATGACCATAATTGCCGCTAGTGGCTTGATTACCGGCGCGGCTTATTCACTGCTGCTTATGCAACGGTCCTTTCAAGGGGCGGTCAACAATAAGTGGGCCAACTATGGTCTTACTGATTTCGGGCCTCGTGAGATGTCGACTATGGCGGTAATGATGATCGCACTAATCCTGCTAGGCGTTTATCCGCAACCCGTATTAGATGCTGCCCAACCGGTATTGCAAAGTTTGCTTGACCTCACAACTATCCCGGCGCTGGCCGTAGCGGAGGCGACCCAATGAACGCGACTATGTTCTCTGCCTTGGCGCCTATTTTAATACTCTCTCTGACGGCTATTGTACTGATGATACAGGCGTCAATAAAAAGGGATGAGTCGGTGGCTTGGATAATTACCGCGGTTGGCTTTGTGCTCACTCTATGGGGTGCTATTTACGCGAGAGACTATGCTCAGTCGGTGACGATTTTATTACAAGTGGACCACTGGAGTTTATTTTTCACCAGCCTGATTATGATTGCATCATTAGTGACTCTAGTGTTATCCCGAGAGACATTTTCTTCGGAGGGTGAACGAAAAGAAGAATATTATTTGTTGTTAGTGCTGTCGGTATTAGGTGCGGTGGTGCTGATTCAGTCTAGCCACATGGTTTCGTTATTACTGGGTATGGAGCTCATGGGTGTCGCGCTTTACGCCATGATTGCGTTTCCGGAGCGCGGCCAGTTACCCCTTGAGGGCGCGATCAAATATTTGGTTTTATCAGCCTGTGCGTCGGCAATGTTACTGTATGGCTTTGCACTCATTTACGCAGCCACCGGTGAATTAAGCTATGCAGGTATTGGTGCCAAAGGCGCGTTAGCTTACTTGGAAAACCCTATGTTGATCATGGCGGGCAGTGCCATGGTGCTGGCAGGGATTGGCTTTAAACTCTCTGTCGCACCCTTTCATATGTGGACGCCGGACGTTTATGAGGGCGCACCTACCCCAGTGACAGGTTTCCTTGCTACGGTTTCAAAGGGTGCAGTATTTATCGCCTTAAGTCGTTTCTATATGGATGGCGCTCTTTATCAATACAGCGGTTTAAACACCGCATTAGTGGTCTTGGCTATTACGTCTATGCTGGTTGGTAATTGGTTGGCATTGCGTCAGCAAAATATCAAACGATTATTAGCTTATTCTTCGATCGCCCATTTTGGTTATCTATTGGTGGTTTTGATAGCCCTGACTTATGTGGATGCAGGGCTAGTCAGTCAAAGTATCACCTTTTATCTGACAGCTTATATTTTCACTACCTTAACGGCTTTTACGATAGTCTCGACGGTAGCTGGTGAAGACACCGGCAAGCAAGACATTAGTGCCTTTGAGGGATTATTCTGGCATCGCCCACTAGAGGCATCTGCCCTGACCATCGCTATGTTGTCATTGGCAGGTATACCCTTAACCGCTGGCTTTATGGCGAAGTTCTTCGTCATTACCGTTGGCATTCAGTCTGGTCTTTGGGGATTGCTGGCAGTCCTGGTGGTTGGGAGTGCTGTAGCTCTCTATTACTATTTGAGGGTTGTTTTCGCCATGACTAAATCTACCGAAAGTGCAGGGGAAACTGCAAATCGTCTAGAAAAGCTACTTGCGTTAGTCTTAATAGCCTCGATTTTAGTACTTGGTTCTTGGCCGCAACCGTTTATAGCCTATGCAGGTTTACTCTAGAGACCGGTTTGCATCATGGTTTATAACATAAGGAGTTAGTTATGCTACGTTCAGTTGATATCAGTGATTATATGATCCATAGACCGGTAAAAATCCATGCAGAGGACGAAATGTCCACCGCAATTGGGCTGGTCCTCGATAATAAAATATCTGGCATCTGTGTGGTTAACGAACAGGGCGATTTGGTGGGTGTGTTATCTGAAATGGATTGCCTAAAAGCCATTCTAGCCGCTACTTATAATGAGCATGGTGATCTTGGAACAGCTGGAGACTACATGACCACGGATGTTGAATATTGCGATATTCACGCAGATCTGGTTGATGTTGCTGATGACATGATCAAAAAAGGTCACCGCCGTCGCCCGGTTTTAGATCACGGTAAATTAGTGGGGCAGATTACCTGTAGACAGCTATTGCGAGTGGTCAGTGAGTTTAATCAGCGAGCTGTTCCGCTCTAGAGTTTATGCTAACCCTTAATTATTGATCGGCTTTAGTTTTACTGACACTACGGTCATTATTTAATCTGTAGAGGTGGTCGGCTCTCTCGGGTATTGTCAGTAAACAGTGTTCTGTAATGCGCTGAAAATACCCAATAAAATGCTCAATTTCTTCTTCATTCATGGTGTTCGACGTTAATCTTTTGTTTTTGTGTAGTGTGAGCGCCTCAATTAACTTTTGTTCTTGTTCCAGACGCCATTGAAAAACCCTATCAAATGAAGGCGCGGCTAACATCACTAAGCGATCGGCCATGTTGAATAAAGTTTGGTAATCCCCCGCTAAAGCACTGTTAACATATTGCCGCCAGACACCGTCTGTATCATATTGCCGCTCCAAATCATTACTCGGTTCCAGTAATTCCTGCTGATGGACAGATTCGGCACCAAAGCACCAACCTTCAATGACAATTAGTCCCACCGGGCCCTGAATTGATGAGCTATCAGCCTTAGCCACGCGGTCGTCAGTACTTTTGTCAAAACGCGTTATGTGTGTGTTTTTGCTAGTTTTAAGACGATTTATGGTGTCTATTGCCAGGTCAACATCATGGGTCCCCGGTACGCCCCGAGTGGCCAGTAGTGGGTGTATATCTTGGCTGAGTTTTTGTCGCTGTGCCTTGGTTAGGTAAAAATCATCGAGCGATAGTGGTACTGCAGTTACATTAAATTCGCTGGTAATACGGGTGCATAAGTAGTCTGCAAGGGTAGACTTCCCTGATCCTTGACAGCCGTTGATGCCAATTATCTGTGTGCTGTTTTGTCGCTCTAAAATATCACCAAACTCTTTCACGAGAGGCCCGAAATGAGTTTCGGCCGAAATGAGATAAGACGCATTTAAACCATTTCGGTTAAGAAACTGTGACAATGATGATTTCAATGGTTCGGGGGACCTTTTTGTGTATCCTTGAATCGATCTCAACATTACCATAAACGCTGATTTGATCAAATATTTATGCTTTTTTTACTGATGCTATCAATTTATCATTTACACTATGAATCAGCATGCGACCTTACCTATCTTTGAGGAAAAAACGATGGACCACCTATGGACGAAGAGACTAGTTAACCTGTTACGCCTATCAGCATTGGTTGTTGCGTTTAGTTCCTCAATTTCAGCGAGTGCTAATAATGTCATTTTAATTATTGGCGATGGTATGGATGACAATCAAATTACCATCGCTCGCAACTATCTAGTTGGCAGTAATGGCAAGTTACTGCTTGACCAACTTCCGATGCGCAGTGCAGTGCAGGTTTTGAGCGTTGATGAAGATAACCCCAAGCGGGCAATTTATGTTGCCGATTCTGCCAATAGCGCCACATCGATGGCCACTGGAGGTATTACCAGTCCAGGGCGCATTGGAACTACTGCGGGAGCCGACCGAGATATGGTCAATATTGTCGAATTGGCGAAGCAACAGGGTATCAAAGTTGGTTTGGTCACTACTGCTAGCATCACGGATGCTACACCGGCCTCTTTTTATGCTCACGTCAACGAGCGTGGCTGTGAAAACCCTGAGGCAATGGTGAACTATGAAAAATATGCTGGGATTGTGATCGACTGCTCCCAAGATTTAAAAGGCAATGGCGGCCTTGGTTCGATTTCAGAGCAACTCGTTTCCTCGGGCGTGGATGTGGCATTGGGTGGCGGAATGAAACATTTTACGCCTCTCGCCGAGGATTCTGATGAGACTGTACTCCAGCTTGCTGCAACAAATGGCTACAAAGTCATAAGTGACGCTGAGCAACTTGGTGGGGATCATGGTGGTAAATTACTCGGTCTGTTCTCCCCCAGCACTATGCCTGTTAGGTGGCATGGCGAAGATGGTCGAGAGGCTGAAAAAGCTAAAACTAGCTTTTTGCATCTTTTCCATAATATGCTGGGGACAGTAACTTATCCTGAGCCTATGAGCTGTGAGGATAACCCTGATTATCCCGGCATGCCGAGTTTGGCAGCGATGACTACCACTGCATTGGCTGAGCTACAGACTGATGAGGCCAGTTTTTTCTTGATGGTGGAGTCAGCATCTATCGACAAACAGGCCCACGGGCGCAAGGCCTGTGGCAGTATTGGTGAATTACAGCAACTCGATGAAGCTCTGGCTGTGGCACTGGAATTCGCAAAATCAAGCCCTGATACACTTATTCTAGTGACTGCAGACCACGGTCATGCGGCGCAAATTTTGTCCGAGCGAACCATATATGAGGGCATTGACATACCTATTTATTCGCCAGGTTATTTGGTTCGGGTTAATACGCCAGAGGGAGCCATCATGACGGTGAATTATGCTACCAATAATTTTGTCAGTGAGGAGCATACCGGTATAAGTGTGCCTCTGCTGACGAATCAGGTAGGCATTGGCAGAGTGGCGGCGATGATCAGGCAGCCAGATATTTTCACCCTGGTTAAAGATTACCTGCTGGATTAGCCAAAATCACTTACCCATTGATAGGGAGCAAAAAGATATGATCACTGTCCATCACCTGAATCACTCGCGTTCACAGAGAATTATCTGGCTGTGTGAAGAGATTGGGGTAGACTTTGAAATTGTCACCTATCAGCGCGATCCGGTAACTAATTTGGCTCCGCCAGAGCTAGAACAGATACATCCTCTAGGAAAGTCGCCGGTGATCACTGATGGTGATCATACAATTATTGAGTCTGGCGCCATTATTGACTATTTGTTGCGACATTACGGGGGTGGCCAGTTCTTGCCCGCGACAGATAGTAATGACCATGAACAATACCTTCAATGGTTGCACTACGGAGAGAGTGGTGCAGTACTGCCATTAATGCTTAAACTCTATACCTCTAAATTGCCCGATGGTGGCGAGGCTCTGAAACCGCGAATTAACGACGAGTTGACCCGGCACTTGGGTTATATAGAAAAATCCTTAGAAGGCGTTAACTGGTTTGTTGGGAATACATTTAGCGGTGCAGATGTTCAGTTGTCTTTTATCGCCGAAATTGCCCCCATGATGTATTCGGTTGATAAGCTACCCAACCTAATGGCATTTCGTAACCGTTGTCATGAGCGACCGGCCTACCAACGCGCTATAGCCAAAACAGACTTTTATGCCTATGGGCCAAAAAATTAAAGAGTGTCTTGATGAATAAACGATTGGTTACCCCTATTTTGATTGGTTTTGCTTTAATGCTTTTAACAGCGTGTAGTGAAAACCCATCGACCATGATGTGTCTGCCGGAGTCTGAGGCCAATAGCACAGTTAATATTAAGGGCGGAGAATTCAAATTTGGCGACAACCGTTATTATCCTAATGAGGGACCCATTAAAGTTGCTCAGGTCGCTGACTTTAATATTGATAAAACCGAAGTAACCAACGCACAATTCAGAGCCTTTACTGACTCCACCGGGTATCTGACTGCGGCAGAGCGCGGTCTTTCCGAGCTAGAATTTCCTAATATTCCTCCTCAGTTTAGAGTGCCTGGATCTATGGTGTTTGTGGCCCCTGATTTGGATAAGCCGAGCTCGCCAGCCACTTGGTGGCAGTTTATTGCCGGCGCTAGTTGGCAGCATCCTCAAGGGCCAGACAGTAACGTAGAGAGTAAGGGCGCCTTTCCTGTTGTCCATATCATTCATGCAG
>CAJJAU010000008.1 GCA_905182275.1 gamma proteobacterium HTCC2207 | reverse complement strand
GTTTCAACACGATCTGGCCCGGTTGAAACAATATCGATCGGGGCGCCAGTAAGCTCTTCAATGCGGTTGATATAGTTTTTAGCCGCCTGTGGCAAGTCTTCTAAACGCTGAGCGCCAACCGTGACCTCAGTCCATCCAGCCATGGTTTCATAGACTGGAGTAATCGATTCAAAATCATCAGCATGCATCGGCATGCCGGCATCTCTTCCATCCGCATCTAAATAACCAACGCAAACATTAATTTCTTCTAGCCCATCGAGCACATCCAGTTTGGTTAAACATATACCCGAGATACTGTTGACCCTAACAGCTTGCCGCAGCGCCACAGCATCGAACCATCCGCAACGCCGCTCTCGGCCGGTTGTTGTTCCAAACTCGTGGCCTTTTTCACCAAGATGGCGACCAATATCACAGTGCAACTCTGTTGGAAAAGGACCGGCACCCACTCTGGTCGTATACGCTTTGGTGATACCCAATACATAATCAAGATACAAAGGACCGAAGCCTGTTCCCGTCGCAGTGCTGCCGGCAGTGGTATTAGAGGACGTCACAAAGGGATAAGTTCCATGATCGATGTCTAATAAAGACCCTTGGGCGCCCTCAAATAAAATATTTTCACCCCCTTCACGGGCATCATGTAAAAGCTTGGTTACATCAGCCTTCATCGGTAACAAAAACGCTGCCCACTCTTTGACTAGCGCAAGGGTTTGATCGAAATCTACAGCATCAACACCGTAGTACTCTGTCAAAGAAAAATTATGGTAGTCGAGTACTTCTTTAAGCTTCACAGCAAAACGGTCCATGTTCCCAAAATCACTAACACGCAAACCACGGCGTGCGACCTTGTCTTCATAGGCAGGTCCAATACCGCGACCAGTGGTGCCAATTTTGGCATTTCCTCGCGCTGCTTCCCGGGCCTGATCTAGAGCAATATGATAAGGCAGTATTAGAGGACAGGACCCAGAGATCTTTAAACGATCGCGCACTTGCACCCCGCGCTCTTCAAGCATATTAACTTCTTTGATTAATGCATCTGGCGCAACTACCACGCCATTACCAATCACACAATGGACATGCTCGCGCAAAATACCTGAGGGAATAAGATGTAGCGCTGTTTTTTTACCATCAATAACCAGAGTATGGCCGGCGTTATGGCCACCTTGAAAACGCGCAACAATTGACGCTTTGTCAGTCAATAGGTCAACAATTTTTCCTTTGCCTTCGTCTCCCCACTGGGAACCAAGAATTACTACATTTCTACCCATAAGATAAATTACTCAACTATTTTAGACTGCTCGGAAACACGCGTTAGGATAAACGCTGAATCACGTATTTGCCATCAATGTTCACTAGCTGATGATCACATTTCATTTCTTCTAGATCGATCCTCTGACCCTCAAACCCTTGCACCACACGTCTGCCTTGACTGCGCAAACTATTGATCTGATTTTGGCTCTCTTTGTCTTTACTAAAAGGCGCAAAAACACCTCCTACTGAACTGACTTCACTATGGCCTTGAGTTACCAGCGACTTGAGGTCAATGGCAAACCCCGTAGCCGGACGAGAACGACCGAAGGCTTCTCCTACATGATCATAGCGCCCTCCATTGCCAAGCGCTTTGCCATAGCCCTGCACATAGGCAGCGAAGACAACACCCGTATGATAATGATATCCGGGTATTTCGCCTAAATCGATGTACACAGATACGCTATTGTCGGCAATAGAACTAACGATACCCTCAAGTTGGCTAATGGCATCAAGCACGACTTTGGGTGAACCCTTGAGGAGTTTTTTAGCTTGCGCCAGTACTTCAACGCCGCCACTCAATGTTGGTAAGGCGTTTAACCAGCCGCTCAAACTAGCGTCTTTAATATTCAGAGTAATCCAATCACTTAATTCAGCTCGAGCTTTGCGTTGTAAAAGCTCGAATAACTCTTCTTCTAATTCATCATCCAGACCCACTTCACTCAATAGACCTCGGCAGATATCCACATGCCCTAAATCGAGATAAACGTCCTTAACACCAGAGTTGGTCAGCGTTTGTAAAAAAAGATCGATAACCTCTATATCAGCGGACAGTGAGGCCTCACCAAACAATTCAACACCAATAGAAATTGGCGTACGCGACTGCAGGGGGCCACGGGGACGAGTGTGCAACACTGTGCCTGCATAACATAGGCGGCTTGGGCCTTCACGACGCAAACTGTGAGCATCCATACGCGCTGTTTGAGGTGTTATATCGGCACGAATGCCCATCATGCGGCCACTTATTTGATCGGTCACCCTAAAGGTCATCAGGTCTAGATCTTTACCGGAACCACTGAGTAATGATTCGGTGAATTCTACCATGGGTGGAATCACTAGGTCATAACCCCAAATATAGTATAGATCCAGTATCTGGCGACGCAGTTGTTCGACGATATGTGCTTGTTCTGGAAGCACCTCATCAACACCATCTGGCAATAACCAACGATCTACATTTGTCACAGTAACCTCTTAATTTTAAGCGTTGTTTGAGTTCACCGAAAAATGAACAATAACAATAAACCACCTACCATACTGAATAGACCGATAGAACGCATAGAGCGCTCATCAATCGTGGATAACACTTTGGCCATTTCTCGCCACCTATTTGGCGCGACAAAAGGCATAATCCCCTCAAAAACGAGCATAAGCGCCAAAGCACGAACAATATCGTCCAACATAAAAGTAAGCTCTTTTCGCGGCACAAAAAAACCGGGTCTCCCCGGTTTACGAATTCTAACAAATTCTCCTAGAATGTGGCAGGGATTTCTCAACTAAATCACCTGCAACACTCATAGGACCTTACTAATTAACTTCCTTCTGCTTTAGATACTTGAAAAACTGACTGTCAGGCTCAACTAACATAATATCGCCTTTGCTAGAAAAAGCTGCCTTATAAGCATTCAAACTACGTATGAACGAATAAAACTCAGCGTCTTGCTGGTATGCTTCGGCATAAATGCTCGCCGCCTTTGCATCACCTTCTCCGCGCAATTCTTCAGCATCGCGGTAGGCATTTGCCAGTTCAATAGTCCGTTCACGATCAGCGGAAGCGCGGATTTTTTCGGCTTTCTCCTTACCAGTTGAACGTAATTCCTGAGCTTCTTTGTCTCGCTCTGCCGTCATACGGCGGAATACTTGACTACTGACTTCTTGAGGTAAATCGATACGCTTAACCCTTATGTCGACAATTTCAATACCAAGCTCATCACGCACGGAAGTATTTAACTCTTGAGTGATGTTTTTCATCAGTAAATCTCGCTCACCAGACACCACTTCGCGCAATGTCCTGGTACCAAACTGATTTCGCAGTCCATCATTGATGCGTTTAGCCAGACGATTCTCCGCATTCCTCTCCAGACCAGTTGTCGCTTTGTAGTAGGTCTCGACATTAGCTATCTTCCACTTAGCGTAAGAGTCCACGATCAAGCGTTTCTTCTCAACAGTAAAGAAACTAGCAGGTTGAGCATCAACGGTTAGTATTCGTGCATCGAAACGCCGCACATCATCTAAAAAGGGGATTTTAACGTGTAAACCAGGTTGGATATCAGCTTCAATAAGTTGCCCAAAACGCAGTGTAATACCCCGCTCAAACTCACTGATCACATACAGTGTATTGCTTACTCCCACTAATACTACTAAGAAGAAGACAGCTACTTTTAATAAATTGCTCATCGTCGTCTCTCCACTTGGTTTTGTTCGCTATTTCGCTGTAACTTCTCTATTACCTCATTGGCAACACGGTTAATCAGCTGATTATTTGTTTCGGAACCTCGCGGGGATGAGCTGCTACCTTGCTGAACCAACTTGTCCAATGGAAGATAGAGCATATTATTACCGCCCTCGGTATCCAACAATATTTTGGTACTGTCAGTCATTACCTGCTCTATTGCATCAATATACAGTCGCTCGCGAGTCACTTCTGGCGCCTTCTTATATTCCTTTAATAACGCTTTGAAACGGTTAGCTTCACCCTCAGATTTAGACACCACTTGAGACATGTAGCCTTGGGCTTCTTCTCTCAGCCGCTGGGCTTCACCGCGTGCTTCAGGAATAATACCATTCGAATAAGCCTGAGCCTCGTTCACTAAACGCTCCAAATCCTCTCGGGCCTTGATCACGTCATCATAGGCTGCCTTAACTTCATTGGGGGGCCTGGCATCTTCAATATTTATCTTAACAATATTGATGCCACTGGAATAAAGATCAAGAAGATTCTGAAGCTTCTCTGCAGTAGCAATTGCAACCTGTTCTCGCTCTGTGGATATAACACCATCAAGTCCGGTGCTGCCAACCACATGGCGCAAGGCACTATCAGTCGCCTGTTTTAGCGTCGTTTCTGGGTCCCTAATGCTCAAGACAAAGTCTTTCGCGCTGGTAATGTTATATTGCACAGACAAAGCCACTTCAACAATATTTTCGTCCTGAGTCAACATCAGTCCACGCGTTGAATACTGGCGTTCTTCGGTAACGCCAACCGTCACTACCGACGCAATGAATGGCGGGTACCAATGAAGACCGGATCCTAGAGTGTCATTATATTCACCTAGACGAAGCACCACGGCCTGCTCTGTCTCATCTACCTGATAAAAACCTGACAGAACCCAGATGACCGCTAGTACAAGAAGAGCTACTGGGAAAATACTTTTAAAGCTAGCGCCACCAGCGCCGCCACCCGAACCACCCTTACCACCAAAAGAGGACAGCTTTTCCTTCAGCTTCTTCAACGCCTCATCAATATCTGGCGGCCCTTGATCGTTTCTGTTACCACCCCATGGGTCTTTGCCACCACCCGGCTCATTCCAAGCCATAGTATTCTCCAGTTTAAATTAACGTTTAATTGTGTAATGTTTTATACGGTCGCTCTGATCACAACAGTTTAGCACTAACTGTTATATTGTGACCAAATCCTCTAATTTCAACCTCGAATTCTTCAAAATACGAAAAAAATCACTCTCTGGAAGCTTAACTTCAATCTCTATAACACCTTGATCATCGATCTTTTCAGAAACCACCGAATTACAGTCATACAGCGCTGACCTGAGAGCGCCTTGACTCGGTGCCAAGATAAGGTGTTTGTGGATGGTTTTACTGGGTAGTTTTTCAACAATCGCCTCCAACAAAAGTTCAAGTCCCTCACCACTTAGTGCCGAAACCCAAACTGAAGTTGGCACACCGTCAGCATCACGCTCTATCCTTGGATTCGGCTCCTCCAGCAAATCAACCTTGTTATACACCATCAAGGTAGGTAATTTATAAGCGTCAATTTCTTTGAGTACTTCATCGACCCTTACTATATTTTTCGCTCGATCTTCAGCGCTCGCATCAACAATATGTAGCAGAAGATCAGCGGAAGCAGCTTCCTCTAAGGTAGCTCTAAATGCATCAACCAAGCGATGTGGTAAATGACTAATAAAGCCTACCGTATCCGCAAAGATAACAGCCCCTAAATCATGCACATCTACCCTGCGCATGGTTGGATCTAGCGTCGCAAACAATTGGTCTGCCACAAAGACATCGGCCTGAGTTATAGAGTTAAATAATGTCGACTTCCCTGCATTGGTATAGCCCACCAAAGAGACCGTGGGTATTTCAGAGCGTTTTCTACTGCGGCGACCTTGGTCCCGCTGCTTGCGAACCTTATCAAGGCGCTTTTCGATCGCTTTGATACGATCTCTGACCATTCGCCGATCGGACTCAAGCTGCGTCTCGCCCGGGCCACGCATTCCAATCCCGCCTCTTTGGCGCTCTAGGTGAGTCCAACCTCGAACCAACCGAGATGATAGGTGCTGTAACTGAGCTAACTCTACCTGGAGTTTGCCCTCATGAGTACGTGCTCGCTGTGCAAAAATATCCAGAATAAGACCGGTTCTATCAAGCACCCTACACTGTAATTCAGCCTCAAGGTTACGCTCCTGACTAGGTGTTAAATTATGATTGAAAATAACCAGTTCAGCGCAGGCACTCTTAACCACCGCGCCAATTTCATCAACTTTACCAGTACCTACAAAAAACTTGGCACTGGGAGATTGCCGTGACCCTGTAATAAACTCCACCGGATCACCGCCAGCAGCGATAACGAGCTCTTCAAATTCTCTTGGATCTTCGGGCTCTGACTCACTATTAAGTTTAATGTGCACCAGAACCGCAGTCTCGCCTGTTTTAGGTCGCTCAAAAAATAGTGCCACAGGCTAGTAGTTTTCATCCCCGTGATTTCCAGACTCATCATCAGAAATTTCACTCTGCTCGCTGCCGCTGGTCGGCAACTTCACGACTCTAGATGGCACGATCGTGGAAATAGCATGCTTGTAGACCATTTGACTGACGGTATTTTTAAGTAGGACGACAAACTGGTCAAATGACTCAACTTGCCCCTGCAATTTTATACCGTTGACTAGAAATATTGCGACCGGGACTCTCTCTTTTCTTAGGACATTCAGAAAAGGGTCTTGTAAATTATGCCCTTTTGACATGGGACTTCTCCTTATTATTGAAAATTCAACATAGGCTGCAATAATCGCAGCAAAAGACGTCAGCAGGATTGCGGTCCACCAACTAAAACAGCTTTTAACTGCCTATAGTTACAATATGGAGTGCTGACCCAGTATTTTCAAGCACTCATTACAACTATTTTCAGTACTAGTATTGGTTTCAATGGTGTCGACGCAGATTTCATTCGCCTCAGGCCAATTCCGTAGCCAAGTTATTTGTCGTTTAGCTAACTGTCGACTGGCAATAATACTTTTTTCAACTGCCACCTCTAAACTACAATGACCCTCTAGATGCTGCCATATTTGCTGATAACCAGCAGCACGCATAGACGGTAAATCAGGGTGTAGATCATCTCGCATATGCAGATCATTAACCTCCGCCAAAAGCCCTCCGGTCATCATTTTTTCAAAGCGCTGCTCAATTCGCCGATGTAAAAGCGCGCGATCATTGAATACCAGACTAAATTGCACCACCTTATAGTGGTCGAGAACACCATTATTGGTTACCGCAGCCTGTAACGCTGACATCGACATTCCCGTCAACTGATACACCTCCAAGGCCCGCTGGATACGTTGCGAGTGGTTTGGGTGGAGCTTTTTTGCCGTCTGCGGATCAATCTGCTGTAATTCATCGTAGAGACTAGGCCAACCGAATTCATCTGCACGGCGCTGTATTTCATCTCGAACGCTCTGATCTGCCTTGGGTAAATCAGACAAACCTTCCAGGAGTATTTTAAAATAAAGCATAGAACCACCCACTAACAGCGGTATGCGGCCGGTGGCGCTTATTTCAGCCATTTGCAATCTAGCATCATTTAAGAACTCAGCCACACTATAAGCTTCGGCCGGGTCCCTAATATCGATTAATCGATGGGGATGATCAGCGAGCGTCATGGCGTCAGGTTTGGCACTGCCAATATCTAATTGGCGGTATATCTGCGCAGAATCAACACTGATGAGGTCTACCGGTAAATGTTTTCTCAGCTCTATCGCTAGATCAGTCTTACCTGAGGCAGTTGGACCCATGATAAAGATGGCTGGCGGGAGCTCGGAGGAAACCATTTAAGGGCTACCTAACGTCCGCGCAGGAACAATTTATCAAGTTCCTCTACCGTCAGTTGAGACCAAGTCGGTCGACCATGATTGCACTGACCACTGCGTTCGGTAATCTCCATATCCCGCAGCAAGGCATTCATTTCAGGTAAGGTTAGTTTGCGATTCGCTCGCACTGACCCGTGACAAGCCATTGTCGATAAGATTTCATTAATATGATCGCGAATGCGTTCTGAACTGCCATGCTCAAGAAGATCGGATAGCACGTCCCGCAGCAGTTTCTCCACTTCTGAGCCGCGCAAAATAGCCGGAATTTCGCGGACAATAATACTTTCACTCGCTGCACGCTCAACGCTAAACCCAAGCTGAGTAAATACCTTTTGGTTAGATTCAACCACGTCTGCTTCTCGCTGACTAACCGCTAAATTTTCGGGAACTAATAACGGCTGGGAGACCAACCCCTGCTCATCAAATGCATTTTTCATACGCTCATAAGTAATTCGTTCATGCGCAGCATGCATATCAACAATGATCAGGCCATGACTATTTTCAGCGAGAATAAAGATCCCCTTTAGCTGAGCCACAGCAAAGCCCAACGGTGGCACCTCAGTTTGATCAATATTTTCAACGTCGCCTTGAGATGAATACAGACTCTGGTAGCTGCTAGCCGGAGCATTGACTACCGAGGACAACCCAGATGATGGCCATGTAGACTGATAGCCCGACCCTGGCGTGCCAGCAAGTGGCAGTATATTTTGACCGACCAGAGACTGCGGTTGATTCTGATACTGTAAGCCTCCGCCCTCACGTTCATCATTTGTTAACAAATGATCTTGAGGTCGATCAGTGGCTAATGCTTTTTGTAATGTACTGGAAACAAAACTATGGATACTGCCACTGTCTCTAAAACGCACCTCATGTTTAGTGGGGTGTACATTGACATCAACATCTCCCGGTAAAATCTCTAAAAACAGCACATAGGCGGGGTGGCGTCCGTGATACAACACATCTTGGTAGGCTTGGCGCACCGCATGCGAAACCACCTTGTCACGAATAGAGCGACCATTGACAAAAAAGTACTGTAAATCCGCCTGACTACGGGAGAACGTCGGCAACCCTATCCACCCCCACAAGCGGATACCTGTGCGATTATTGTCGACAAACAGCGCCTGTTCCATAAACAGAGGTCCACAGAGATCAGCGACGCGCTTTTCCTGTTCAGACTGACTTATGGCAGGTCGAAGACTGAACTGCACTTTTTGGTTATGCTTTAGACTAAAGGCAACATCCATACGACTTAAGGCGAGCTTTTTTAAGCAATCATCAATTCGTTTATATTCAGTATTCTCTGTGCGCAGAAACTTGCGGCGCGCCGGCGTATTAAAGAATAGATCTCGTACTTCCACACTTGTTCCCTGTGGGTGTGCCGCTGGTTGCAGTTCAACCTCCATATCACGGCCCTCTGACACCGCTTTCCACCCCGACCCTTCACCGCTATTAGATGTTAGCGCCAGACGTGAAACTGAGGCAATACTTGCCAATGCCTCCCCACGAAAGCCAAGTGTGGCGACCGCCTCTAAATCTTCGAGACCTAAAATTTTACTGGTGGCGTGTCGACTCAGCGCAAGAGGAAGGTCACCTTCAGAAATTCCGCAACCATCATCTCGCACTCTGATTAATTTAGTGCCACCCTGCTCGACTTCAACATCGATCCGCTTAGCGCCAGCATCAAGGCTATTTTCAGAGAGTTCTTTGAGCACCGATGAAGGTCGTTCAACAACCTCTCCTGCGGCAATCTGATTAGCTAGCTGGGGACTTAGAGTGTGTATTTTAGGCATCAATATACGCCTTCAAACATAAAATAATCATTGTGCTATCCATTCAACGAGGAGGAATCGATATTTTCTGCCCTACTCGAATAGAGCTAGAGGACAGCTGATTGTAACGCAAAATATTTTTAACGGACGTACCATGCTGCTGAGCAATTTCGCTGAGCGTATCACCCCTACCAATCACATAGGTTTTAATAATATCTTTAGACCTATTGGCCAACAGAGTACCGACTGGCGGCCTATCAAGATAGAAACTCTTTAAACCATCAAAAATCGCCTCTGCCATCTTTTGCTGGTAGCCTGAACTACTCAACTGTTTAGCTTCTTTTGGGTTCGAGATAAAACCAGTTTCAATCAGCAAGGATGGGATATCAGGAGACTTAAGAACAATAAATCCAGCCTGCTCCACTTTTTTCTTATGCAGTCTTGATATGTTTGACATGTTTTTGAGCACATAACCACCTGCATCAAGGCTACTACGTAGTGTCTCATTCATGGATAAATCCAGTAACACACCCGCGAGTACGTCATCCTTCCCGTCAAGACTAAGATTGCTTGTGCCACCAATCAAATCGGCCCGATTCGCTGTAGTCGCCAAGTACCGAGCAGCCTCACTCGTAGCCCCACTTGTGGACAGCGCATAAACAGAAGTTCCATAGGCCCGAGGATCCGAAAATCCATCAGCATGGATCGATAGGAAGAAATCGGCCCTTTTTTGACGCGCAATCTTAGTTCGCTTACGTAAGCCCACATAGTAGTCCCCTGTTCGCACCAGCACACCCTCGAAATAGGGACTTCGATCGAATAATTTCTCAATACGTTTGGCTATTTCCAAAACAACACGTTTTTCACGTAACCGATTAGGGCCCGAGGCGCCTGGATCTTCTCCGCCATGACCGGCATCTATCGCTACAATAATTTTTCGATCATTGCGTTCGATCATTTTTTCGACGGTTTTACTGACAGTCTGTTTTTTGTCATAAAGATCAACCACCAAGCGATCACCATACTGCTCATTGGAGGGTAAAATAAAGCTCTTAGGGCTCACCTTCGCACTAAGATCCAGGACAATTCTCAAATCGGTTTTGTTGCGCTGTGCATGGCGAATATTCGCTATCGGAGTTTGACGTAAATCAAGCGTTTTAAAACTCGTCTTCAATTTAACCTTAGAGATATCGATTACCAGCCGACTAGGATTTTCAAGAGAGATTAACTGATGGCTTACACTGTCACTTAAATCAATAACCAAGCGCGTACTCTCAGGCGATCGCCAAATTCGTACCGAGTCTATATCTGCGCTTTGGGCCGCCATTGGCAGTGTTACAATAATTAAACTCAGAAGACTGAGTAATCCTATTTTGCAATCATCCATCACTTTTTGAAGTGTGAGTCTCAATAACTTCTCCCAATGCACTTGTCTAGTCAGTGGCATTCGATTATTTTCCGAAGTCCAGCCAAAACACTGCAACCCTTATCAGTTAGAGCGGCCACACAGACGCAACGACCGTGGGCAAGATGCTCAATCTCAATACTCACATCTGTGCTAGTCAGATAGCCATCCCCCCGCTCCGGCCACTCTATCAGGCTCAGAGCCCCCTGATCAAGGTAATCAGAGAATCCAATATAATCAAGCTCTTGCGGGTCATTAACGCGATATAAATCAAAGTGATAAACACTGCCAATATCTAATTGATAAGGCTCTACAATAGTGTAGGTAGGGCTCTTTACCGCGCCATGATGCCCAAGCCCGTGTAAAATTCCGCGACTAAGAGTGGTCTTACCCGCACCGAGATCACCGTTCAAAGTGATAGTTAATCCTGGCATTAGCGCTTCGGCGAGTTTACCTCCAAAAGCTACCATGCTCTCCTCATCTTCAATGATGAAACTAGATTCCAGTACTGAAGATGACTTATTCATTCTGGAAGAAAAGCGCTTTGGTTGAGTATCTCTCGGAAAAAGGGCATTAGATCAGAGGCCACTAACCCTCGATGACCAAGCTCATCGACAGCCACGTCTGCAGCTTTAGAATGTATGCAGCAACCAAGCTCGGTTGCGGTCTGTACATCCATCCCCTGTGCAATCAATGCACCGATAACACCGCTTAAAATATCTCCCATGCCAGCCGTCGCCATTGCAGGATTACCATAGGGACACACTTGTATTGGTCGAGTCTGATCCCCACATATAAGTGTTCCAGCGCCCTTCAAGAGTATCACTGCGTTATATTTTTGTTGTAGCTGGCGCACCGCGGCAAAACGATCCATCTCGACCTCAGCAACACTAACACCCAATAATCGGGCCGCCTCACCTGAGTGTGGTGTCATCACCCATGATCGGTTTGCAACATCAGTCACTACTCGACCCTCGGCAATAATATTCAATGCATCTGCGTCCACTACCATAGGTACATCCATAGACATCGCTTTTTGTAACATCTGCTCAGACCAAGATGATCTGCCAAGACCCGGGCCGATTACTAGCACGGTAGGTCGATCAAGCAATGGTTCTAGCTCCTGACCAGAGACCACACCACAGGCCATTATTTCAGGTTGGCGAACCAGACTCGCTGACACATGCTCCGGCCTAGTAGCGTGACTGGTAAGCCCAGCACCGAGGTGCAGGCACGATTGCGCAGCGAGTAATGATGCGCCACCGGTCCCATGGTCGCCTCCAATCACCATGCAGTGACCACGCTGACTTTTATGCACGTCAGCCTCTGTCTCTGGAAAGTATTCGAGCAGATCATCCACTGACATTAATTCAGCAGAGGGCTCTCTTTGGTTTAGGATATCGGTTGAAATTTCTAAGGAGTCATAGATAATATCGCCACAAAGTGCCGGGCCACGGCCAGTAAACAAACCCTGCTTAGGAGCAACAAACGTCACTGTTAGGTCCGCCTTGACCGCGACATCTTGCACTGCCCCTGTATCACTATCCAAACCTGAGGGGATATCCGCCGCTATAACGGGTAATAAAGAACTATTAATACACTCAATCGCTACCGAAAATTCATCACTGAGAGTACCAATAAAGCCGGTACCAATTAAGCAATCAACAATGACTCCCTCTGACAAATTACAGCCAACATCAAAGGGCCCACAACTGATATTGGCATCAACGCACTGCTGTCGTGCTTGCTTCGCTTCCTCTGACATCCGCTCTGGATTACCAAGTTCATAAATTCTTACCGAAATCTTCTCATGCGCAGCTAAAGAGGCCGTAATGTAGCCATCCCCTCCATTATTACCGGCGCCACAAAAGACGTGAATACAGTCTGGTCGACCAAAGTTTTCTAATAATTCTGCAAAAACGCCGTCTCCGGCTCTGCGCATTAACTCAAAAGGACTAATATTGCCTTTTTCGCAGGCTAATCGATCGAGTTCACCAACAGTTTTGGCATCAAATAAGGCTTGTTGAATAAGATAGTGCGACATGAACGAGATATCCCAGTAAAATTAGGGAGATTATAAGCCAGAATAGCAATGAAACCATGCACCAAATTGAAGGAGAAGCTCAGAAACTAGAGAATTTAGCTCATAAGATCAAATCTTGGGGCGCTTCTTTTGGTTTTCAACAGGTATCTATCGTCGAACCAGATTTGACGGAGGCCTCCGAGCGCCTGCATGAATGGTTAGCAAAGGGCTTTCAGGGCTCTATGAATTGGATGGCTGCACATGGCGATAAGCGATATGTCGTTAACAAGTTAGTGGACCATACAGTAAGAGTAATCTCAGTTCGCATGGACTACCTTGCTGACACTAATATGATCGCCGTGTTAAAAGATGATAATAAAGCCTATATTTCGCGCTATGCACTGGGGCGCGACTATCACAAAATTATTCGCAAGCGCTTAGCTGCGTTGATCAAAAAAATTGAAGAGGAAATTCCAGAACTAAATTTGACGCAAAGACCATTTGTAGACAGCGCACCTGTAATGGAAAAACCGATTGCAGAACAAGCCGGACTTGGGTGGATTGGCAAGAATACCTTACTACTTAATGAAACAGCGGGATCATGGTTTTTTCTCGGGGAAATTTACACCTCTTTAAAACTGCCAGTTGACGGTGAAAGACAGGAGGACAAATGTGGTAAATGCCGCGCTTGCTTGACTGTGTGCCCTACTGATGCATTTCCTGCGCCCTACGTCCTTGACGCACGTCGCTGCATATCCTATCTAACTATTGAAAATAAGGGCCCCATCCCCGAAGAGCTTCGCCCTCTGATGGGCAATAGAGTATTTGGCTGTGATGACTGCCAAATTAGATGCCCATGGAATCGCTTCGCTTCGCCCACCCAAGAGGATGATTTCAAGCCTCGACACAATCTTGACGATCCATCTCTGGTGACACTATTTAACTGGGAGCCAGATGAGTTTCTGGATAAGACCCAGGGCTCTCCAATACGCCGCATTGGTCATGAACGCTGGTTGCGTAATCTGGCTGTTGGTTTGGGCAATGCGACCGGCTCCAAAGAGATTCTGAGTGAACTTGAAGCCAAAGCCGATCACCCCTCGGCTCTTGTCAGGGAACATGTGCAATGGGCGATAGAGCAGCAACAACAGAAGCTTAATTTTGAATAAAAAATCTTCTGTAATAGGCCAATTCTGCTATAGAATCGTGAACATCGTCCATTGCCAAATGACTGCCTTTTTTATTAAAGCCGCCTTCCAGGTCCGGACGCCAGCGGCGTACCAACTCCTTTAAGGTACTGACATCCAGATTACGATAATGAAAGAAAGCCGCCAAATCAGGCATATAGCGAACCAAAAACCGTCGATCTTGGCCAATGGAATTTCCACACATGGGTGATTCACCCGAGGGAACCCACTGCGCCACAAAATCGATGGTCTGTTGCATCGCTTCGGCCTCACTAATCTGACTATTACGCACCCGATCAGTTAACCCAGATCCGCCATGTTGGCGGGTATTCCATTCATCCATTCCAGCTAGAAGACTGTCCGGTTGTTTAATAACAAGAGACGGCCCCTCGGCTAATACTACTAAATTTGAGTCTGTGACTACTGTGGCGATTTCAATAATTCGTTCGGCAAGAGGATTTAGCCCCGTCATTTCCAGGTCTATCCAGATCAAATTAAGCGGATTAGTGGTGGTCATTAAAGGGTCCTATTTACGCTTTATCGCAAGTGGTTATTAAGCTTAATGTTACTCAGAGCAGTAATGCTATATCCTTAGCGCCTATAACGCCAGAAATGGTCTTCAGCAAGAATGGATTTGAACAGTAATGAGCTCTAAATTGTCTACCTATGAGTAAGCGCCGACTCAGTGATCGCCAGAAAGGGCGTATTCAATCGATCCAAGAGCAACGCCGCGAACGCGCCATTGCTAAGAATGCTGTGAGTGAAGATGACTTAGAAAATCTGTCTACGCTGGGGCCTGAAATACTTGGCACAGTGGTGACCAACTTCGGCGCCCAAGTTGATATCGAGGCCGGTGAAACCGACATCAAAGGCCGCATCGTACGCTGTCACATGCGTGCTAATCTTGACAGTTTAGTGACTGGAGATCAGGTCATTTGGCGATTTGCCGAGCCACATGGTGTAGTGGTGGCTCGTCAACCTAGACGATCAGAATTATTGCGCCCGGACATTTATGGCAAATTACGGCCGGTGGCGGCAAACGTTGATTTGATCGCTATCGTTTTTTCTGCCAAACCAGAAGCCTTTAGTAACCTTTTAGACCGTTATTTAGTGGCTTCAGAAGCGCAAAACATTAAACCTGTGCTGATTCTAAATAAAGTCGACATGCTGGAAAATAATACGTTTCCTGAGATCAATAAACTGGTTAAAGATTATCAATTTATTGGTTATGACGTTCTGCAAGTATCGGCCACCACAGGTGAAGGTATCGCTGAACTACAAGATTATTTAACCGGAAAAACCGCCATATTTGTCGGCCAGTCGGGGGTAGGTAAGTCATCCTTGATTAACCATATTCAGCCAGATGCGAATATGTCGGTAGGTGAATTATCTATAGGAAAAGAAAAAGGTACCCACACCACAACCGTATCAAGGCTGTTTCATCTGTCTGGTGGAGGAGTGTTAATTGACTCCCCAGGAATACGCGAATTTGCTCTGACCCACCTTAGTCAAGAACAGGTCATTAACGGATTTATCGACTTTCGACCCTATCTTGGCCATTGCAAGTTTCGAGACTGTAGTCACAACAAAGACCTTGGGTGTAGCCTATTAGCTGCAGTAGCGGATAAAAAAGTACTCCCGACAAGACTGCACAATTACCGCCAAATATTATTATCCCAGGAATCGGATAGATCATAGAATAGTCACCTAGGTGCTCTAAATGTGCCTCAGAAAAAAGTTTTAAGGAATAACAATGAGCGAGCTAATACCCCATCTGATCGAACCAGAAGATCTTGTTGCGATGCTCGACGTAGACAATATGGTCATTGTTGACTTAAGCCATCCTGCTCTTTATCAACAGCGTCATGTGCCCGGCGCGGTGCACCTAGCCGGCAACACCCTGATGGCAAATAAGCCGCCGGCATTAGGCAAGCACCCTGATTTCAAAGATATAGAACGCTTGGTCAGCAATCTGGGCATTGATGACTCCAAACATGTGGTGATCTACGACGATGAGGGCGGTGGCTGGGCTGGTAGATTAGCTTGGACTCTGGACTTGATTGGCCTCAATAATTGGTCTTATTTGAATGGCGGTATTGTGGCCTGGATTAATGAAGGTTATGTAACAGAGAGCAAAATTAATATACCGAAAGGATGTTGCTGTGAGATTGGTAGTACCTTTGCAAATCCATCTGCTGTGATCCATGTCAATGAAATTATGGCCCGGTTAGGTTCGCATGATTTCGTAGTATGGGACGCGCGCAGTCCTGCAGAGCACACTGGCGCCATGGTCCGTGCAGCTCGTGGCGGTCATATTCCTGGCGCCATCAATCTTGAGTGGACCGAATTAATAGATCGAGAAAATAACTTACGGATTCGTGGCAATGCTCAAGCTATCCTAGATGATTTAGGCCTTAGTAAAGACAAAACTATTGCTACCCACTGCCAGCTTCATCACCGCTCAAGTTTCACTTATATGGTTGCACGAATTCTAGGCTATGAGAAAATAGCCGGCTATGATGGCTCTTGGGCCGAATGGGGTAATCTGGACAATACTCCCATAGAGTTTGGCCCTTAATTATTCATTCATGGTAAACATCAAAATTTAAACGAGAAATAAAATTATGAGCCACAGCGTAGATATATTTATTGCAGTACAGCGAATGTTGCCGAAACATGGGTTGTCTCGATTAATTGGTCAGGTCGCTGAATCTAAAAGACCATGGCTGAAAAATCTATTAATCAATCGTGCTATCGCCGCCTTTGGCATAAATATGCAAGAGGCTGCCAGCGATAATCTAGATGACTATGAGAATTTCAATGCCTTCTTTACCCGCGCGCTAAAAGAAGATGCTCGCGTCATAGCCAACAATCATAATAGCGTTTGTTGCCCTGCCGACGGGGTCGTTAGTCAGGCTGGCACAATTGATAAAAACCGTATTCTTCAAGCCAAGGGCAGTGACTATTCTGTAAGTCGTCTGCTAGGTGAATCATCCTCCGCTCAAAAATACCAAGATGGCACCTTTGCGACGATCTACCTATCCCCCAAAGACTATCACCGGGTGCATATGCCTGTTTCTGGAACATTACGAGCCACCCGTTACATACCCGGTGAACTTTTCTCGGTCAATGACAAAACCGCGCAGGGTTTAGACGGTCTATTTGCCCGCAATGAGCGCTTAGTCTGTGAGTTTGAATCTGACTTAGTGGGGAATTTCGTAGTAGTTTTTGTCGGCGCAATGTTAGTTGCTGGTATTGAGACAGTTTGGGGCGGCTTTGAAAAACCGGGACCTGGTGCGGTGCGAGAGTCTGACTTTTCTGACCAACAACTGATCTACGCTAAGGGCGAGGAAATAGGCCAGTTCAAATTCGGTTCGACGGCTATCATCTTGTTCGAAAAAGATAAAGTCGAAGGCCTGGAGGATTTAATCCCCCAAGCCCCAGTCATGATGGGACAAGAAATAGCTTCTCTTACTGAGTGAAATCTAACTCTAATTAGAGCCAGAGAACTGATGGACTGCGTCGATAAATATCTTCACGTTATCTGGGTTAATATCTGGGGTAATACCATGGCCAAGATTAAAGATATGCCCCTGACCGCTACCAAATGACTTTAAGATAGTTTTAACCTCTGATTCAATACCCTCTCGATCCGACCTGAGTACTGCCGGATCCATATTGCCTTGCAGCGCAACCTTACGGCCAACACGACTCTTGGCAGCACCAATATCGACTGTCCAATCTAAGCCCAAGCAGTCGCAACCTGTATCTGCCATCGTTTCCAACCAATGACCTCCACCTTTGGTAAACAAAATTACCGGTACATCACGGCCATCAGCATGTTTAATCAGACCATCGACAATTTTTTTCATGTAGGCTAGGGAAAATTCCAAATAAGCATTGTGACTTAATGCTCCGCCCCAGGTATCGAATATCTGTACTACCTGCGCACCTGCTAAAATTTGCGCATTGAGATAGTCAATCACCGACAGAGATAGTTTTTCTAATAGCTGATGAAGTACCTCAGGTTGGGTATACAGCATAGTCTTGGCGCGCATAAAATCGCGACTACTCTGCCCTTCGATCATATAGGTCGCCAGTGTCCAAGGGCTTCCAGAGAAGCCAATTAGAGGCACACGACCATTTAATTCACGACGAATCATGGAGACTGCGTCCGTCACATACCCCAAATCTGAGGCCGTATTAATCACCTGTAATTGATCTACATCTGCCTCAGTGCGGACCGTTTTACGAAATTTAGGCCCTTCTCCCTCGGCGAAGTAAAGACCCAGGCCCATTGCATCGGGAATAGTTAAAATGTCGGAAAACAGAATCGCCGCATCCATGTCAAATCGCTCAAGGGGCTGCAATGTAACTTCACAGGCAAGTTCAGTGTTCTTACATAAACTCATAAAATCGCCAGCCTGTGCTCTAACTTGACGATATTCAGGTAAATAACGTCCCGCTTGCCGCATCATCCATACTGGTGTTTTATCAACCGGCTGCCGAGCTAGTGCTCGCAAAAATCGATCGTTCTTTAATTCTGTCATAAATAATTTAAGTCAATAAGGTAGGGCGACTAGTATACGTCGCGTAGGTAACGCTTTTCACGCTTTAGATTGTTAATATAATCAGTTGCTTTGTCAGCACTTAATTTTCCCTGCGCAGCAACGATATCACGCAATGCCTGATCAACATCTTTAGCCATGCGGGTAGCATCACCACAGACATAAAAGTAGGCGCCTTGTTCCAGCCATTGGTAAAGCTCTTCAGCAGACTCATGCATTTTATTTTGAACGTAAACCTTCTCTTTTTGATCTCTAGAAAAAGCTAAGTCGAGTCGATTCAGCACACCTACCGCTTGCATTTCTAATAATTGCTGTTCGTAGATAAAGTCAGAATCTCTAGTTTGATCTCCAAAGAACAACCAGTTTTTCCCTTTGGCACCGCTCATCTGACGCTCTTCTAAAAAGGCCCTAAATGGCGCAACACCAGTGCCTGGACCAACCATAATCATGGGTGTATCGTCATTAGCAGGAATACGGAATGCTTTGTTGGGCGATATAAATACGCCCGCTGTGCCATTTGCCGCAACTCGATCGGCCAAGAAGGTTGAGCACACACCAAGATGATCTCGATCATCTTCACGCCAGCGCACTGAGGCTACAGTTAAGTGCACCGAGCCAACATGCTTATTGGGGCTAGAGGAAATTGAGTAGGCACGATGTTGCAGGGGCTTAAGTAACGCCAAGAAATCATCAACTGAAAAAACAATTCCTGGATTTAAGTTGAGTAAATCCAGAGTATCCTTACCCCACATGAAATCCGCCAGCGCTTCTTTATCGCCATTTTTTAATACATGAGAGAATTTTTCATCGCCAGCCTGTGCTTCGACCGCAGCGATAAGATTTCGAGACGGGGTAGATATTTCGTACTGATAAGTGAGCAAGTCACCAATAGACTTTTCTTGGCCTTCAAGAATAATGTCAGTACCTACTGCCAGGCGCTCTGTGAGTTTTTTTACCAGCGCTTTATCATTCACCGGCATCACATTCAATGCGTCGCCAGTCTCATAGGTCAAACCACTGTCAGTAAGGTCAAATTCATAATGACGAATCTCTTTGCCAGATGATGGCCCCGATAGTAATCTGTTGACGCTGACTTTCGCGGGATAAGGGTTTTTGCGGTTCCACACAGACTTGACTACCTTAGGAGTAGTCTCTGCCGCTGGCAAGACACTCTTACCATCATTAGCCAGAGGGATAGTTTTGTTAATCCACTCATCGGCGACGTCCTCATAGTCAACATCACAGTCTAATCGATCTATTAATCGCGTTGCGCCCAGTTGTTCGAGGCGGATATCAAGAAGTTTTCCAGCCTGACAAAACTCATCATAACTGGTGTCACCCAATGCCAAAACACCAAATTGCATATCTGGTAACTTAGGCATATCAGCACTGTAAATGCTCTCCCAAAATAATCCTGCATTGTCAGGCATTTCACCTTCGCCGTAAGTAGCAATGGTGATGATGACACGTTTCATCGCCGAGAAGGCGTCTATGGTGACGTCATCTAAGCCTTGCACAACAGCCTGAAAACCTTGCGCGCGCGCTGTTACAGCCGCGTCCATTGCTAAGCCTTCGGCATTTCCTGTCTGCGTTCCATAAAGTATATTTAGCATCGGTGCAGTCGATACTCCAGCAACACTCGCTTGGCTGCCGGTCATCGCTTTTGCCGATTGCATACCTGCCAAGAAACCGGACAACCATGATTTTTGGTCGCCAGTAAATGGGGCATCTTCTGGTATGAAGGGTCGTTTCATTAATTGATCTCAGTATTAACTAGCATTGGGCAAAATGTCATTCATCGCATTGTATGCAAATAGCTCTTCAAAGCTTGGTATTCGCCCCAATGCAGTCTTGTTTTTTTGTTGTTGATGGAGAATCCAACCATAAGTCGCGGGACTGTCCATTGACAAAATATTACGCAAGCTCAAAGCCTCTTTAAAGTCAGTGAGGCGCTTACCAGCGATCATCGCTGCCAATTCGGCGGCACTATACCCTGAAATCGCCTCTCGCGCATGCCTCAGCAGCCCATTCATCAACGCAAAATCTTCGGTTAAGATAAGATTACGCGTGGTTTTGATAACGTCAGGATCCTCTACAGATGTAGCAGATGGGCATTTCTTTAGGGCTATTTTTTGAGCGGCATTAAGTACCGAGTAGGTGTTTAACAACTCATACATATCAACGCTATCCGCGCGCTCTGAATCAGGCACAATTCCCTTTACCACTGGCATTCCCGAACGCCAAGCCTTTTTCAACTTGTTAACTTGAAAGCCTGCCAGCGCAGTTGCGAGCTCTTCAGCTAGCTCTTTGCGCGGTTTAGCGTCAAGAATCGCTTCATAATCCTGATACTGCAATAGGGCTCGGGGGGTTATATAGGCAAAATTAGCACGCTCTTCGTGCCAATGCTTAAGTAGCCAAGAAGCCTTTTTTGAACCGGTGGCTTTAACATGCCACTCCAACATCAAGTGTATGGCTTGAGCATGAATATTTGAGGCCTCCCCCGTATCATCTACATAACCTAACAGCACCGAATCATGACTGATACAGTCGGTAAATTTTCTATAGGGGTCATATTGGTAGGCGAAGCCACCTGACATTCCATTCCCAAAACCTTTGGCAAACGCACCTAGATTGAGAACCGCGCCATTTGTCATGTACTCGGCGCAGAAATCACCCACTCCCTCTACAACCGCAGTCGCTCCTGAGTTACGCACCGCAAAGCGATCACCTGCTTGGCCTTCAATGAATACACGACCTCCGGTAGCACCAAATAAAGCGAAGTTACCAATTAATACATTAGTACCTGGCTTGTCACTACCGCCCGCCGGAGCATTAACAACGATCTCACCGCCACAAGCGGTTTTACCAACCCCGTCATTACAGGTGCCGGTATGTGACAAGCGCATACCGTCATTACAGAAGGCACCATAGGATTGCCCAGCCGAACCGTGAGTAACAATACTGATGGCACCATTTCTTAAGAAGCGTCGACCACGCTTATCTTTTAATACTGCAGGTAACTCAACCTCTTTCAGTTCGTAGTTGAGCATACGTTCGATATCAATAGCCAATTGGCCGCCTACACTTTTATTGCAATTATTGAGGTACTGGCTATTAGGCAACTCTACGGATAACTGTTTTTGATCGACTAAGGCTGTACGAATCAATCCAATAAAACCCTCATCAACAGCAAAATCGCGCTCCATATAAATAGGGTTGTCAATTCTATGCTCCTTAACTACCGTTAACATGGCGCGCAAATCTAATTGGCCCACCGAGGAGGGATGGTCTAAGAGATGAATCAGGTCACAACGACCCCGCGCTTCGCGCAATGAACGCAAACCGAGATCTGCGAGAATTTCTCGAACTTCGTGAGCAATATTGAGCAGATACTGACCAAGAGCTCTAGGATCACCGTCAAACACTTCAGGGTTAGTAGTCAAACCAGCAGGGCATTTAATATTGCAGTTCTTCGCCATAACGCACTTAAGCATCATCAATGCTGTTGTACCAAATTCAAAACTATCACCACCCATCAGGGCTGACTTGACCACATCCGAACCCGTTTGATGGGCTCCAGAACAGCGTAAAACAACTTTTTGCCGCAGACCATTAGCACAGAGCGCCTGATGTACCTCAGCAATACCAATCTCCGCAGCGCGGCCGGTATACTTTAATGATGTTACTGAGGCAGCACCAGTGCCCCCGGTATTCCCAGCAACATTGATAACATCAGCACCTGCTTTGGCCACACCTACGGCGATGGTGCCAATTCCATCGGAAGATACCAGCTTAACAATTACACGCACGCGTGCCGCCTTGGCGTCATGGATTAGCTGTGCCAAATCTTCAATCGAATAAGTATCATGATGCGGTGGCGGAGATATTAGCTCGACCCCCGGAACACCACCGCGCGCCGCTGCTATCTCAACATTTACTTTAGGTGCGGGCAATTGGCCACCCTCGCCTGGCTTGGCGCCTTGACCAATTTTAATCTCGATCTCTTCAAGCATCGGATCAGCTAAATATCCAGCCCAAACACCGAACCGTCCAGAGGCAAACTGCTTAATTCGAGAGGCCCGGATAGTCCCATAGCGAGAAATATGCTCTCCACCCTCTCCGCAATTGGACATGCCACCAACCATATTGGTTCCGTGGGCCACCGCCTCGTGAGCGGTCGCCACCAGGGCACCGTGACTCATTGCCCCAGACGCTAAAAGAGGTGTAATTTGACTAGCAGGTTGCACTTCACTCAAGTCGATCTTTGGCATAGCGCCGCGCAATCGACTTACATAATCTTGGGCGCTTCCAGAGACATTTAATGTTAGAACATCATCGCGGACAGAACAGCTGACAACATCGACACCAAACCGGTCCACAAAAGAGTCTCTCAAGGCAACTAATCGACCAGCCTGGCTCGCTAAGGAACCGGTTAATCGCAGTGCATATGACTCTTTTGAGATCGCTTCACAATCCAAGCCTCGAACAACAAAGTGATTATTCCCCGCGCGATTAAACAACATCATTTCGCGTCTAAATTCATCCGGTTCAGAAAGAAAGCTCACATCAGCTGGGAATGCCAAAACATCCCTTAGTGCCGCTGGTCTTCGAGATCGCTCTTCAGTCATATCACGAGAGAAGTTTCTATATCCCGGGGTGATTTTGAACTCGTTAATCGCCTTGGGCGTTAGACGGTCATAACTCGTATTAGTATATCCTTCATCACTAATACCAAACGCCCCTTCCATTCGATTGAGCGTCAACAGTCGCAGTTCATCCTTAGTCGCAGAATCATCATCATGATCAAAAGAGATGGGTTCTTCTGTCAGATCAACAAAACCTCGCACAGCAGCCACACCATAAGAGTGACCGGCACCTTCCGCCCGCTCTTTGAATAGTCCAAGCATTGGGATATCACTTTCGACTTCACACTTAAGGGCTCGCTGATGCCAATCAGCATGTGCCTGAGCAACCTCAGTAAAGCCTACACCACCCACCGGGGATTTCATATTTGGGAAATAGCGTCGAAATACTGGATCATTAGTATTTAAGAAATTTGGCTCAAAAAACTCTCCGCCTGAGTAACTCTCAACGGTGCACAGGCCAACCTTACCCATGGTTTTCAGTAGGGCTTTTTCAGCCGCTTTAGCGAATTTTGTATAGGCGCCGTTTGGGTTATCAGCAAACTTATCTTCAGCACGCATCATTACGCCCATTGGATAGACGGCAGCCGCACCAAAACCAAGGGCGCAGGCAACGTGATGAGACGAACAAATCTGACCGCTTTCAACAATCAAGGATACACGCAACCGTAGGCCAGTCTCAATGAGCCGTTGATTAATGGCTGATACCGCCAAGGTCATGGAAATCGAGCCAAGTGACTGAGTTACATGGCGATCGCTGATAATAGCGATGCCACCCTGCTCTCGAGCGAAAGCCTCAACAGCATCACATAGAGTATCAATCGCTTGGACTAATGAGTTTTCATTAGCATCAACATCACCGAAAAAAGGTTCGAATAGCATAGGGAAACGCCCAACTGGCGTCTCTTTTTGAGACCTTATTCTAAGCATCTGCGCATGATTAAGAATGGGAGACTGAATGACTATTTGACGACCGGGTTTAGCGCCTATATTTGGCTTAGTGCCCAAGGCCACGCGCAGGGTCATGCCCTCACCCTCACGAATCGAGTCCAGTGGCGGGTTAGTTACCTGGGCAAAACGCTGTGAAAAGTACTTGGCCACTCCACCTTCATTGTCAGACAATGCATTAATTGCATTGCCATAACCCATGGCGGACACCTTTTCAGTACCTGTCGCCAGCATAGGATCAATCATAAAGCGGAAACATTCTTGATTCTGAGAATAGGCGACGTATCGACCCGCTAAAGACAGATCCCCAGAATAACTTGAAGAGGGCGAATCCCCAGCTGTGGAGACTTCGGGAAGGTCCTCAATACGAATGCGTGCATTTTTAACCAGCTTAGAGTAGTCACGTTGACTAGCCAGCAACTCTAGTGCTTCATGAGTGCCAAATGATCGTCGCTGCTGATGATCAAAATAAAGCATACCACCCGCTTCAATTCGACCACGACTAAGGACAGGTTCATCGCCAAAATCAATTTGACCAGCCTCAGACATCACCGCTAAGTAGGTCTCAGTCTCTATACTTCTTAGTGGCCGAAGCCCAAGTCGATCGAGACGCGCACCAATAATTGAACCATTACCAAATATCAACGCTGCGGGCCCATCATTCTTTTCTTCATACAGAGAGAAATACTCGAGCATCGACCGTACAGCGGAAGAAAGTGTATCGTCATTTTCCCACGCAGGAGGCATCATCGAGACTACTGCTGTAACCAAGTCAAGCTCGTCCTCAATGACGCGTGATTGAAGCGTCTGATCTAGACGGCAACTATCAGACTGGCCCTTGGGTCTGATAATATTATTTTCTTTAGAGCGTGCAATAGCCGCTTCTGAAAGCCTATTCTTTTTATCAGTATTGAGTTCACCATTATGAGCCATCATCCGGAATGGTTGTGCCATAGACGGATGGGGATCGGTATTCGTTGAAAATCGGGTATGAAAATACAGCGTATGGACGCTATGAGTTGAATCATTAAGGTCTACAAAATACGGAATTATCTCATTCGAGTTCAGCCGGCCTTTCAATACCTGCATCTGAGCTGACATCGATAAAGGGTATAATCCGTTTAATGCTTCATCTGTGTAGGCTTGGGCCTCAATTGCCATTAAAGCGCGATGGATAGCCTTGTCTAGTTTTACCCCTTTTATTCCAGCTGGTGCCGCGAAGACCCACTGAGCAATTGGTAGCTGGCATTTGACTGCAGCTGGGCGTAAAACAGAGTTATCAACCTCAACATCTCGAGTAACGAGAGTTTTCATGCCCTGAGCTTTCAGTGAGGCATCTACCAATTTTCTTGCACGATCGTGTTGTGCCGGATCATTTGGCAGGAAGAAGTTGCCCACGCCAAATTCACCCAGAGTCAACTCTGAATTACTTATTCGGTTAAAAAACTCAATCGACAAGTCAACTGATACGCCAGCACCGTCGCCAACACCCTCAGCAGACATACCACCACGATGCGGAACCGCGCAAAGCGCCTCATGGCCCTTATTTAAAAGGTCATGTGTCTGCTTGCCATCTTTTCGAGTTAAAAAACCAACACCACAGCTGCTTTTTTCAAAGGCACTGTCGTAAAGACCAAACTTAGTCGCTTCGTTCATAAATACCAGTTCTTTAATCAGAGGTTTTGTTACAAAATCTAGCGTCGACACCCATTGAGAGGTTTTTTCGCCACAACTGCCTAGTTTACACGTAGAGGCTTGGATGAACAAATTAACATACGGCTTATTAGATCATTTTGGTTGTCGAAGCACGTGACAACAGATAATTAAACTGCAATAAACCCCATTTGCAGTATAATTGTCTATTTTCTGGGCGCGTTATAAAGAATATTTAAGTTTGGCAGGAATTATTTAAAGTACTATGCAGCCACTCTAATGAAAAACTATCGCTAATATAAGCTTCCCCTAAGGCCCTCAAAAGTACCAGCCTGAGAGAACCATCTAACACTTTCTTGTCTCTGTACATAAACGACAAAAACTCACTGGATGTCATTTCCGCTGGCGCTTTTAGCGGCAGACCAAATGAATTGAGAATTGCTTTAATCCGTTCAACATCTGAATTTGATAAATGACCTGCAAGCACAGACATTTCAGCCGCCATAACAGTACCGACAGCAACGGCCTCACCATGCAGCAAACCTTTATATTGCTGCGAGGTTTCAATAGCATGACCAAACGTATGGCCAAGGTTTAATATGGCACGAATACCCTGCTCAGTTTCATCAGCACTGACTATATTAGCTTTGTTAATACAGGAACGTTCGATAGCGTAGGTCAGTGCGGCCTCATCACGATTTAGTAAGGACTCCACATTCGACTCCAACCATTCCATAAACGGATAATCGACGATCAGACCATACTTAATAACTTCAGCCATGCCCGCCGAAAATTGCCTGTCAGGTAGAGAGGCCAGAGTATCAAGATCAATCACAACTGCGCTAGGCTGATGAAAAGCGCCCAACATATTCTTACCAAGTACATGGTTAACGCCAGTCTTGCCGCCAACAGAGGAATCGACCTGGGCCAAAAGAGTAGTCGGAATTTGAACGAAGGATACGCCTCGCTGATAAGATGCAGCTGCGAAACCAGTCATATCGCCGACTACACCACCACCTAGCGCAATCAATGTTGTCGTACGATCATGCTGCTGCTCAAGTAGCTTAGTAAAGATAAGATTCAAAATGTCGAGATTTTTGAATTGCTCACCATCAGGCAGTATTACAACATCGATGGTTTTATTCGGGATCTGACTGACCACGGTATCCAAATAGATCGGTGCAATAGTTTCATTGGTAACTATTAGCGCTTTTTGACCTTTTATATAATGACCAAAATCCACCTCTGATAACTGCCCTCGTCCGATATAAATCGGGTAACTTCTATCACCCAAATCGACAGTGATTGGGGAAGAGGCCTTATCATCAAGACTTAATGTACGGTCCATAGTGCGTAGAACTCATCGTTAAAGAGCAATATTCTAACTGGTATCATAGCGATTTGTTTAGGGATTTCTAATCAAACCCAACATAAAGAGGGTAATCTAGGGCTGAGATAGCTGCTCGGCAATGTCATTGGCGACGCGTTGCATCTGGACACTCCCCGACGTGAAAACGATGTCTGCTAAGGAACGATAAAGCGGATCTCGCAGGTCAAACAACTCATCAATCACCGCTCTGCGGTCAGTCACCTGAAGCAATGGTCGCTTCTTATCCCGTTTTGTCCGTTCATAGAGCTGCGCTTTTGTGGCAGAAAGATACACCACCCGACCAGTTGCTGACATTACTTTGCGATTAGAAGCTCGCAATATAATCCCCCCACCGGTCGCTATAACAGCCGAACTATGGGAATCAATTACACTAGACAAGACTTTAGATTCTCTGAGCCTAAAGCCCTCTTCACCTTCCATGTCAAAAATCCACTGGATATCAGCTCCTGTAGATTTTACAATTTCGTGATCTATATCAAAAAACGGCCTGCCTAACGTTGTGGCGAGCTGCTTTCCAACGGTCGACTTGCCGGCACCCATCGGTCCTATTAAAAAAATATGATCAGACATTATTCATCAATCAACTATTACCTATTGTCTATTATCTTCGGCGTTATAAAGATGAGTATTTCACGTTTATCCTTAGACCGCATTTGTTTTTTAAATAAGCCACCAACCAACGGTAAATCACCGAGCAAAGGAACTTTCTCATCTCCGGTTAATTCTTCAGATTGAAAAATACCACCTAAGACTAGTGTTTGGCCGTTGCCAACTAAAGCTTGGGTACTGATTTCCGTAATGTTAATTGCTGGCTCACCGTTTACCGTAAAACTCCCTACTGAATCTTGTTTGACTAAAATATCCATAATAACTCGGTTATCGGGAGTTATCTGCGGGGTTACCTCAAGCATCAATACTGCTTCTTTAAATTGAGTTTCAACAACTGAATTTGCTGAATCAGCATTATTTGTCACTGCCTGGTAGGGTATCTCAACACCAGACTTAATCGACGCTTTTTTCTTATCGGCAGTCAGCACCTTCGGCTGGGACACAATTTCACCAAATCCACCCGCCTCAAGCGCGCTCAGTTCTAAATCAATCAGTAGATTATCTGAAAGATAGCTCAACGCAAAAGCTGCTCTCGGATCGGAAACACCTAAGTCAATGCCCAACTTGCCGCTCAAGGTCTGACTAGAGTCACTAATTGCCGAGAAATCAACTTCATCACTGCCGGCTAATCCCCAACTTGCGCCTAATTCTTTGCGAAAATCACTCTCGGCCTTAACGATTCTCGCTTCGATCAAAACTTGCTTTACAGGAATATCGATTTGGGTCAATAACCTTTTGAACTCGTTAATTTTTTCTGCAATATCAGTAAGAATAATCGTATTGGTCCGCTCATCAATAATCGCAGAGCCTCGCCCCGACAAAATTGAAAATGTAGAACCTTTCGCACCTTGCGCACCTTGCCCTCCTGAACCTTGCTGACGATTAGCCCCCAATAGCTGTCTTGGCGCAGTAAAAAACTTGTATATATCTTTGGATTCAGCATATTTTATCCGCGCCACATAGGTCTCTAACGGCGCCAGCTCCTCCAACTGTCTTTTAATTTCAATTTCCTTTTGTTCTCTCTCAGCAATTTCATCAATGGGCGCAATAAGAAGAATATTGCCCTCTTTCCGCATATCGAGTCCTTTTGATCTCAGGATAATATCAAGAGCTTGGTCCCAGGGAACCTTGTTTAGATTTAAGGTGATTGTGCCTTGAACGGAATCACTCGCCACAAGGTTGAGCGACTTAAAGTCTGCTATTAACTCTAAAACATCGCGCACCTCAATATCTTGGAAATTAAGATCTAGTAGATCGCCTTTGAAGGAAGAGCTTTCCAAAAGTCTCTGCTTAGCCGCTTTTATTATTTTGTCAGAAATCATAAGCACAAGCTGGTTACCGTCGCGCTTAGTCTTAAAAGTAAATAGTGTTCGATTAGCTACCTCCACCACTACTTTAGAGCCCTTTTGCTGTGCATCAATATATCTTACTGGGGTGGCAAAATCCGATACATCTAATCGTTTATCCAACCCTTCAGAGAGATCAGAGTCCGACAGAACAACCACAATCTGATTGTTAAGCTGGGTAATATCTATATCTATATCTGGGTTTGTAAAGTCAACAGTGAGCTTCGCTTCACCCTTGGCATCGACGCTAAACCTAATATCTTCGACTGTAGCACGCTGATCCGATAGCGCTGGAACAGCCGTGCTAAAAAGAACGCATATCATCAACAAAACTGTTTGTACATTTTGCATGGTTAATCCTTTGAGGTATCTGACTTCCATTTCATTGCTCCGTTAAAATAGTTCGAGACTGGCTAAACCAAATCCCTTTTCCGTTTGAAATTTTTTCTATAATCACCAATTCACTCTTGCTGACCTGAACAACTTCGCCGAAGTTTTTACCAACTTTATCACCCACTTTAACTTTGGTAACAAAGCCAGTCGGATCTTGAACTAGAGCCCATAATTGCGCGGTATCGCCCAGCGATCCAACAACCTTTAGGGATGGCAGGCCGAATAACTCCAAGGGCTCTTTACTTCTTGATAGATCGGGTGCATCCACCTCAGTTTTCACGTCCGCCGGCGCTTCCACATCGCTAATAGCGGCTGCAAATGGATTTCGTTTGCCGTACGATTGATATAAATAATCATCCTGTTTTGGGAAGATAGGAAGACTATCAACCTTGACCTTTTGAACAAGACTAGCTTCTGCTAACTTAGCATCCATCTCCGCGAACTCATTTCGCTCCGAACAACCCGTCATTAGCACTATGCCTATTATTGAAACCGAGTACTTCATCACCGATTCTCCTGGTTGTTAAACTGAAATGTTTTAGCCGCTAAATTCAACTTAAGGTCACCATTTACTGTCTTCTCAAGTGAGAAATCATGCAGACTTATGAGTCGTTTCAACTGCGTTAATCCAGCGACAAACTCTCCAAGGTCATGATAATCCCCCTCGACTGTGACATTAATTGGCAGTGCATAATAAACACCTAAATCAACTGCAGAATCAAGAGAAATGGTCGAAGTCACTAATCCAGATTGAGCCGCTATCTTAGTTACGTCTTCAATAATTTCAGGAACCTCAGTATCAGCAGGGATTTGCTCTAAAAATGAAGCAAACATTAGATCTAACTCTATCATTTGCGTTTGATAGGTCTCTTTATTGGATGCTAAGGCATATTTTTTCCCGAACTCCTTAATTTTTACTGTCTGGAGATCAGCTTGGGCATCAAGATCTTGTAGCTTATTTCCAATTAAGAAATAGTAGCCAATAAAAAAAACCACTAAAAACACAGCTAAGGACGCGCCGATAATAGCCGGCTTGCCCCAAGTAGCCACGTCAGAAAAATCCATACTGTCTTCAGTGAAAAGTACTGGAGGTAAAGTTATTGTTGCTTTGTTCATACCCTAAAGTCCTTTTTATAAATGGGCTTTGTTTCGCTGGCTTCTAAATCGAGTCAACTTCAATATCCATGTAAAATTGATTGGTGATGGCGCCGTCAATTACTTGTTGTTCTATTTCAATGAGACGCGCATTAGCCAATAAAGATGAGCTCTCAATATTTCTCATTAGCATTGACACGTCGCTATTGGAGTTTGCAAACCCTGTTACGGCCACAGTATTTCCGTTACGCTGTATACTAAATACGGTAATATTAGTCGGAATAGCGACAACCAATTCATCAAAGATTTTCGCAGTATCAGCTCTCGGGCTATGTAATCCCTGAAGGACATTTATTTTTCCTATCAACTCGGTTTTCTTTATTTCTAAACCTTTAATCTCTTGTAAGCTTTTGTCCAAAGAACTGATTTTATCTTGCAAGTATTGACCATTTTTTTCCTCCTTGGCTATTTTGATACTAAGCCCCAGTGTTATTAAAAAGACCAAGCAAACTGCAAAACCCGCTGCATAAATAACGATCATTATGTTTTCTTTTTTTCGACGGCTTCTCAGAACTTGACGCCAAGGGAGAAGATTCATACTAGTCATTGGCTCTCCCTCGCTAAAGCAAGTCCAAAAGCGAGCATCATTGCAGGGATGTCGGCAGTGAGACGAGCAGAACTAGGAAGATGACTAACAGATATACTCTTTGACAAATCTATAACTTCCGCTGGGATACCCATAGCTTCGGAGATTTGATCCCTGAGACCATCGGTTTTAGATACCCCACCAGAAAGTACCAACTTATCTATTTTGTTGGTATCAGTCGATGAGTAAAAGACTTGTATGGAACGAGCTAAATGCTCAATTAGTAGCGTCTTAAATGGATTTAACATAGCTTCGGCATAATCTGCATCGAGGCCGCCTTTACGTTTAGCCCTACCAGCCTCGGCCCAGGTTAAATTGTAGTGCCGCTGAATATCTTCGGTGAGTTGTCTGCCTCCAAATGGCTGCTCAACTGAATATATAATTGACTGATTACTCAACACCAAAAAAGTAAATTGCGTTGCTCCAATATCCACAATGGCGACGATCTCATCTTTTGCTGTCAATACTGAGTTTTCTAATGATTTTTTTTGCGTAAAATTTATCAGCGTTTGATAGGCTCTAGCAAACGCAAAACTTTCGATGTCAACTACCACTGGGTTTAGCCCAGCTAATTCCACAACTTCCTTTCGGCGATCGACATAATCACGCTGGCAGGCTACAACTTGAACACGAACATGATCTTTGTTTGCAATATTTTGACCTACAACTGCAAAATCTAGATTTATTTCATCTAATGGGAAAGGGATAATAGTGTCAGCTTCTAATTTTACTCGCGCTTCCACCTGTTTAGCTGTCAATGATGAAGGCACATCAATATAATTACTGATAATTGAAGAGCCGGACACCGCCACAGCTACATTACGCGACCGAGCTCCAGATTTCTTGTATACTGAGTGAAGCACTTGGGCAATTTTTGCCACGTCGACAATTTCTCTATCAAAGGTGGCACCCTCTGGCAACGGTTCAACGCCATAAGCTATGACATTAAAACCTTCGCGACTTGGTTCCATTTCTATAAGTTTTATCGCAGAGGATGAGATATCAACACCGAGGATGGTTTTAGATGGGGAGTTCGCTCCAAAACCAAGTGAAAACCATTTTTTAATTAGGCTGTCTAAAAACTTCAATGAACATGCTCCTATATTATTTATGCTAATTCATATATACATAGACTACTTTACTGAACTCTGATGAGACGCACTTCACATTCTGGTCATTCTTTAATGGAAATTTGCACTATGCGGATGTCTTTTTATGAAAATTAATCAAGTCTTACGAGCCTGCTTGATATTATTTACCACTGGCGTGGGTGGTTTTCTTTTAATAACGTCCTGCCTTTTTCTATACCTAAGCCCAAAATTACCCTCAATTGAAGAATTAAAAGACACTCGATTACAAATTCCCTTAAAAGTAATCTCTCAAGATTTGAAGCTTATTAGCGAGTTTGGCGAGAAGAAAAGGACACCCGTAGATTTTCAGGATCTACCAAAAAATCTAGTCGACGCACTATTGGCGGCAGAGGACGACAGTTTTTTCGAGCATAAAGGAATCGTAATTTCAGGACTAGTTAGGTCCGTGGTTCAACTCGCCCTAGAAGGAAGAGTAATGGGTGGTGGAAGCACAATAACAATGCAAGTTGCGCGCAATTTCTTCTTTCACAAACGAAAAGAGTTTACTCGTAAATTTAACGAAATCTTACTCGCCTTTCGAATTGAAGAAGCCTTTAGCAAAGAAGAGATTTTCTCTCTTTATGCCAACAAAATGTTTCTTGGAAAAACTGCTTATGGTTTTGCAGCCGCAGGACAAGTTTACTACGGAAAGTCTCTTAAAGATCTCAGTTTAGCCCAGCTAGCAATGATTGCTGGGCTGCCAAAGGCCCCATCTCGATACAATCCAATAGCTAACCCTGAGCGAGCTATGGAAAGAAGAGATTGGATCCTCGGGAGAATGGTGAAATTAGGAACGATAACCGACATGGCTTATCAAACAGCCCTGGCGGAAACTGATGAAGCTACCTATCACGGTTCAAAATCAGAATTAGATGCCGATTATGTTGCGGAAATGGTCAGGCAAGAAGTAATCGCCAAGTTTGGGCTGCAGGCCTACACCGAGGGTTATACTGCTATCACGACCATAGATTCGTCAATGCAAGTCAGCGGCCTTAATGCCCTCCAATCGGGTATTTTAGCTTATGATCTGCGGCACGGATATCGGGGCGCAGAAGCATCAGTATTAGATGCGGCGCTATGGCAGGAAACATTGCGTAGAACACGTAAAGTCGGTCCTCTAGCACCTGCAATCGTAATAGCGGTAGCAGAAGATCGCTTGACCCTGCTAACCAAAGACTTATACGTGCATACGCTAAATTGGGCTGACGGGCTAAAAAACCTACGGCTCTATAAAACCGTTAATTACAGAACCGCTCCTATTACATCCGCGCTGGATGTGTTCAATGTCGGAGACTTAATTCGCGTAGTTCAAAACGGCGCACAAAATGTTACTTTAGCTCAGCTGCCTGAAGTTCAGTCTGCGCTGGTCGCACTGGATCCTTACAGCGGCGCGATAAAGACACTGGTCGGTGGCTTTGATTATCGGCTGAGCCGATTTAATCGTGTCACTCAAGCGTTAAGACAGCCTGGTTCCAACTTTAAACCTTTTATATATGCCACTGCCCTTAACAATGGATTTACCGCCGCATCACTGATCAATGATGCTCCTGTAGTATTTGATGATATTAAGCTTGAGGATACATGGCGACCAGAAAATGACGGCGGGAAGTTCTATGGTCCAACACGATTAAGAGAAGGACTCTATAGATCCCAAAACCTAGTTTCGGTAAGACTATTGAGAAGAATGGGAATTGACCGAACACTGGAAAGCCTGCAATCTTTTGGGTTCGACACTAAAGAAATGCAACCAGACTTGTCATTGGCCCTGGGAAGTCATGCCCTGACACCACTACAAATAGGCACGGGTTATGCCATGTTCGCTAATAATGGGTTTCGTGTGGCGCCCTACATCTTAGACAAAGTGGTTGATCGCGATGGTAATATCATCTTCCAAGCCTCTCCTGAGGTTGCCTGTGATCCATGTGAGCCCACAATAGCCACTGTCTCGAGTGAGAATGGTGCGTCACTATCTCCCGCTGATGTGGAGCAACAACTTGAAAAAATGTTCGTTGATCTCAGCCAAGTCTCCGCTGACCAAGGAGACAAGTACAGCTGGGAAAAGGTCAAGCAGAGCTTAAAAACACTACCTCTGTCAGTCGTTAAACCTGCCACTCGCGTGATTGATCCACAAACTGCTTTTCTCATCGATTCAATGCTAAAAGATGTTATTCTCCGAGGAACAGGAACAAAGGCTAAAACGCTAAAACGAACTGACATTGGCGGTAAAACTGGGACTACTAACGGCCCAAGAGACGCTTGGTTTTCTGGCTACTCACCTCACCTTGTGGCGACGGCATGGGTCGGTTTTGATGATAACTCTATGATCGGACGCAATGAATATGGTGGTTCGGCAGCACTGCCAATTTGGATTGAATTTATGAAAACTGCACTGGCCGGGAAACCGCAGCTCATTCGACCACAACCCAATGAAATAGTGATGGTGAAAATAGACCCTAAAACAGGCGCTCGCGTTGCACCAAATCAGCCAGGTATCTTTGAATATTTTAAAACGGGTACCGTACCTGCGGCTCCAGGTAGAAGTATCAATGGCACCGAAGCTGATCAAAACTCGATGCCTGATGATATTTTTTAAATCAGGCACTAGTACGAGCCACTAATATAAATAGCCATAAACTGTCTTTGGGTGTAAGCAAATGATCTTAAACTGGGCGAATATCGATACTGTACTTTTGGACATGGATGGCACCTTACTTGATCTCCACTTTGACAACTTTTTTTGGCTAACCCACCTGCCAGAATATTATGCGGCCCAATTCCCGGGGAAAGAGCAGCAAGCTCGTGATGCTCTAAAACGCCAATTATTCGAAAAACAAGGAAGCTTAGATTGGTATTGCACCAAATTTTGGTCTAACGAGCTCGATCTTGATATTATTGCTTTGAAGAAACAGATTGAGCACTTAATTGCCGAAAGGCCGGAGTCGTTATCATTTTTGAAGGCGCTGGGTAGCCATGATAAAAAGCGCGTGTTAGTTACAAATGCTCATCCTGACAGCATGAGCATAAAGTTTTCTGTAACTGGCATCGAACCTCTACTAGATGAGATTATTTCTTCTCATGATTATGGGTACCCAAAGGAATCTGCAACATTCTGGAACACATTACAGGCAAACAGTCCCTTCGACCCAAAAAAGACACTATTCATCGACGACTCCTTGGCCGTGCTTAATGCAGCCAAGGATTATGGTATCGAACATCTACTCTGTATCGATTCTCCTGATAGTAAGAAACCGCCTTTACGCTGTAGTGAGTTCGCCTCCATCAGCCATTTTACGGAACTCTTAACCATTGGGGGCGCACTCAACAATGGTTAAGGTGCGGATTGATAAGTGGTTATGGGCGGCCCGATTTTTTAAAACACGAGCACTGTCAAAAGCCGCAATAGAGGGTGGTAAAGTTCATTTGGGCTCTCAGAAGTGTAAGCCCAGCAGAATAATTGAAGTCGGAGAGACACTGAGAGTTCGCCAAGGTGATGATGAAAAAACCATACTAGTAGTGGATGTTTCAGAGCACCGGCGCGGGGCAGTAGAGGCACAACAGCTATACCAAGAAACGCCCGATAGTATTCTGCAGCGTGAGAAAAAAGCGGCTGAAAGAAAAGCCTTTCACGGATCAATGCCCGCCTCCGTTCGCCCAAACAAAAAGCAACGTCGACAAATTCACCGTTTTTTAGAAAATTAAACTTACCCTGCAGGCATCTTTCAGTACAATGGCGCGCATGAAAGATCATGATACCTTACAACGTTTTCTATTTGATGGCACCGACATAAGGGGTGAGATAAGTACCCTAACATCGAGCTATCGAAAGATTATTGCCCTGAACAATTATCCGGCTCCTGTCGCTCTATTATTTGGTGAGTTTCTGGTCGCCGCAAGTTTAATTGGAGCATCTCTCAAACACAAAGGCATAGTGACTGTGCAGGCAACCGGCAGTGGGCCGGTAACCGCTATAATGGCCGAATGTACCGAAAATCAGGGGCTACGCGGTATTGTGCGCGGCAACTTCGAAGATTTAGGCAATGATGAGTTAACTGGTAGTCCCGATATCACCGAATTATTAGGTTCGGCAACCCTTGCTATCACCATAGAGCCAGAAAAGGGAGAGCGGTATCAAGGTATAGTGGAAATGGTATCGAATAAGTTAAGTGACTGTTTGGAGCATTACTTTCAGCAGTCGGCGCAATTACTCACCAAAATACAATTAGCTGCCAGTGAAAAATCCGTATCAGGTCTTTTAATTCAGCAAATGCCGCTCACCCAAAGTCCTGAACAAGCCGACCTGGACTGGCAACATTTATCGACTTTGATCCATACCCTCAAGAGCTCTGAGCAACTTCAGTTGTCTCATAATGATCAATTATATCGATTATTCCATGAAGATAATGTGCGTACTTTTGAATCTCAGTCGATCTCATTCTTCTGTAGCTGCTCACTTGAAAGAACGCAACGCGCGCTCGTATCCCTAGGCAGTAAAGAATTGCTTGAAACCTGCAAAGAACAAGGCCTAGTACTCATAACCTGCCAATTTTGTGACCAACAATATCGCTTTGATGAAAGTGCTATCAAAGCCATTTTTCCGCCCTCAAATGATATTTTACACTGAAATTTTCGTTAAATTAGATCATCTTAATCAGAAGATTCCACCGCGAATCGCTATTTGGTATTAGTTACCAGTAGCAGGTTCTGGCATAATGCCCTTGCGGTAGCATGATGCTGCTGCTTAAAGCGCGTCCACTTTGGGAAGAGAGGAACAGAATGACCGAAGCACCAATTCATACAGATTTGGGCTCTGCGGAGCTTATTGAATTTTCATTGAAACGCGGGGAAGGGCATCTCAGCAACACAGGCGCGCTCGTCGCCACCACAGGCGTGCGTAGCGGACGCTCCCCGGCAGATCGATTTATCGTCGATGAGCCAAGCTCCTCTAATGATATCCAGTGGGGCACAGTAAACCGCCCCATCAAGGCTGAAATTTTCGATGCTCTCTGGGTAAAAGTCTCTGATTATCTCTGCACAAAAGAGCGGTTCGTTTCTCACCTGCATGTTGGGCAGGACTCAGCTCACTATATACCTGTCAAAGTAACCACGGAAACAGCCTGGCATAGCTTGTTTGGGCGCAATATGTTTATTCGTCCGGACAAATTCAACGCAGGTAAAAAAGAGACTTGGAAAATTCTTCACGCAGCTAACTTTGAGTGCGATCCAGCTCGAGATGGAACTAATAGTGAAGGCGTTGTGATCATTAATTTCGCTCAACGTAAAGTACTCATCGCAGGAATGCGTTACGCCGGTGAGATGAAGAAAGCGATGTTCTCTGTCCAGAATTTTCTGCTCCCTGAAAAAGACGTAATGCCAATGCATTGCGCCGCTAATGTTGGTGATGACGGTGATACGGCGCTGTTTTTTGGCCTGTCTGGAACCGGTAAAACTACGCTCTCTGCAGACCCAGAACGCTATCTTATAGGTGATGACGAACATGGCTGGGGCAAAGGAAGCGTATTTAATTTGGAAGGTGGCTGCTACGCGAAAACAATTAACCTTAGCCAAAAGAATGAGCCTGTCATTTGGGCTGCAATCAAATTCGGCTCAATAGTTGAAAATGTCACCATTTCAGAACATGCGCGCATAGCAGACTATGACGATACTTCATTAACCGAAAACGGTCGATGCAGTTACCCCCTAGAACACGTTGAGAAACGTTGCGTCGAAAACAGAGCTGGCGAGCCAAAGAATATTATCTTTCTAACATGTGATGTAACCGGGGTTTTGCCACCTGTTTCAATTCTATCTAAAGAAGCTGCTGCTTATCACTTTTTGAGCGGTTATACAGCTCGAGTTGGATCAACTGAGCTTGGTGCTGAAGCAGGTATAAACCCCACTTTCTCGACATGTTTTGGCGCTCCTTTTATGCCACGCAAAGCCAGTGTTTATGCTGAACTTTTAATGAAGCGCGTCGAAGAGTTTGGCTCACGGGTTTACTTGGTGAATACGGGTTGGACCGGCGGCGGCGGCGGCACTGGTGGTAAAGGCAGTAGATTTCCAATTCCAGTAACTCGAGCAGTCATTTCAGCGATCACCAAAGGTCAATTGGAAAGCTGTGAAACAGAGCATCTCGATATGCTAAATCTCAGTATTCCTACCGTAATAGAAGGGGTTGATAAGTCATATCTAAACCCTCGCAGTAACTGGGACAATGTAAAGGAGTACGATGAGCAGGCTAAAAAGTTGGCTGAACTCTTTATTGAGAATATTGTTAGCTTTGCGCCGTCGCAAAATATTATTGCCGCAGGGCCAAAGGTATAGAGTAATCCTGAACAATGAATGCCGATTCGCTAACCAAGCATCAACTGACATGCTTGTTTAGCGATGTAACATTTACTGGCTGTTAGCCAGAATATAATCCACTGCTGTTTTAATGTCTTGATCGCTACACGCGTAGCATCCGCCTTTCGCCGGCATCGCCCGAATACCACGAATAGAATTCTCATATAGAACATCCAAGCCTTTTGCGCTGCGCTGCGCCCAGACTTCAGCGTTTCCATAACGCGGTGCCCCGGCAACCCCATAATCGTGGCATGCCCTGCATTTACTCGCGTAGACGCTCTCCCCTGTTAGAGGAACAACGCTTTGGGGATTTGATCCGTTCGCTGTATTGATTGACTCAGAATTCGATAAAGAATCTTCAGAGTTACAAGCGGTTAACAATAAGCTCGATACAAGGATAATGGACAACACTCCACACCGAGTCATTGACTTTACCAACGTGACCGCTCCGAAAATGTTCCGCATGAAAGCTCTCCGATAGGAAAAATTAAAGCTGGTCAAGATACCCAGAGAGTCGACCCGCATTCATCATAAAGTTCGATTTGTATTGTTCAGCTGACGCTTTGATCTCGCTCATATTGACGGCTTCGCCAACCTGAATAACCCCAACCATAGCCATCATTGCGTGTGGGTCACACTGATACACATAAACGCCTTCAGCATCCAATGTGATACTTACGTCTTGGCTAAGAGCACTTGCCCAAGCCGATGCGCCGGCGGGGATCATACCTTCGATAGTGGCTGAATTGTGTGCCATATCCACCGCTTTAAAATGGATCGTATCGCCTTTGGAAACCTTAATGACCGCTGGCTCAAAAATCATATTACCGCCGTCACCGGAGTTCAGCATCTTCACGATATGTTCTGATCCTGCTGACAGCACAACCTTTTGCACATTAGTCTCACTGGATCCAGTATCTACCATGCTAACTTGCCCTGCCATCATGACACTGCCAACGGGTGCAGTACGCTCCGCAACCTGGACTTTTTGGCTAGCGGTCAACTCAAAGTCAGATTCACCGACCCCGCAACCGGCCAAAAATACGCTAGTTAGAACTAAAAAAGCAAAGGGATTTGAGTGGCTCATGAACTGCTCCAAGGATAATAAATATAGTATTAACAGCGTTTTTTTGGTCTGAACGCGAACGTGTCGGCATTATACATAGGTCGGACTAAATTCTCATTACAGAACATGACTTAGCGTTACTCATACCAATCGGCGAAGACCAACCGCTTGGCGTAAGCTGGACATCAACACTGTACTCTGCGATCTTGCTTTCTCAGCCCCTTGGAGCAGAATAGCCTCCACTTCAGCTGGGTTAGCCATCAACTCGGTATATTTCGCTCTAGGCGCATCAAGCTGTTGATTAATCAATTCAAATAATTGTTTCTTAGCCTCACCCCAGGCTATCCCATTAGCAAATTCAACGCGCATTTCAGCCGTTTGCTCTGCAGTTGCGAAAGCTTGCCATATTTGAAAAACCGCAGAGTCGTCAGGATTTTTAGGCTCCCCGGGTTCTAGTAGGTTAGTTTTAATCTTATTGATATGTTTTTTGAGCTTTTTCTCAGTGGAGAATAATGGGATAGTATTACCATAACTTTTACTCATTTTCCGGCCATCCAACCCCTGTAAAACCGCCATATCATTATCAACCTGGGCTACCGGAAGAACAAAGTGCTCACCGTAATGATGATTAAACCGCTGTGCTATATCCCTGGCCATCTCAATATGTTGAATCTGGTCGCGTCCTACTGGAATTTTATGAGCATTAAACATCAGAATGTCCGCCGCCATTAATATTGGGTAACTGAACAACCCCATATTGATCCCAAAATCAGCATCATCACCATTCTCTTCATTGGATTGCACCGCACCCTTGTAGGCATGAGCGCGGTTAACCAGCCCTTTTGCCGTCATACAGGTGAGTAACCAGGTCAGTTCAGGAATCTCTGGGATATCTGATTGACGGTAAAATGTAACGGTCTCTGGATCTAGGCCCAAGGCTAGCCACGCCGCTGCTATCTCTAGGGTTGACTGATGAACTACATCAGGATCCTGACATTTTATTAGCGCATGGTAATCCGCTAGAAAGAAAAACGAGTCGAACTCACCGCTGAGACTCGCCTCGACTGCTGGTCGAATGGCACCAACATAATTACCAAGATGCGGTGCACCGGAGGTAGTAATTCCCGTTAAGACTCGCTGCTTACTCATAAATAATCTGCCATCCAAAATGTATTGCTATGATACCGCGTAACCAAGGTTACTCAACATCAACAGTATTGCTTGCAGCGCTATTAAAAAATGCCGCCAAAACCTTTGCCAACCGCAATGGATCCTCGGTGCCGGTCATCTCTCGACATGAATGCATGGCCAGTTGTGGTATTCCTACATCCAGGGTTGCGACACCGAGTCTTGCCGATGTTATTGGCCCAATAGTGCTGCCACATCCCATATCACTACGTGAAACGAACGATTGCACCGGGACATCAACGGTTTCACAAAGCTGCTTGAACAGGCTCGATGTTACGCTGCTCGTAGCATAGCGCTGTTTGACGTTAACCTTTATCACAGGACCACCGTTCAATGCGGGCATGTGAGCGCTATCATGCTTTTGCGGGAAATTAGGGTGTGTTGCGTGCGCGTTATCGCAGGAAATCATTAACGACTTACTAATGACTCGGCTCATCGAGGTCGCTGAATTATCCGTGCCACACAAGCGTGCCGTTACTGCCTCTAAAAACGGCCCATCAGCGCCAACTGCGGAAACGCTGCCTACCTCTTCATGGTCATTACAAACCACCATGCAGGTCTGCTGAGCATCGTTGTTGATAAGCGCTTGGGTGCCAACGAAACAACTTAATAGATTATCTAGCCTTGCCGATGCAATAAATTCCTCGTGCAGTCCAATCACTGCTGCAGGTTGAGTGTCATAAAAACACAGATCATAATCAATGACCTTCTCTGCTTCCTGTAAGAATTGATCGCCCAGTAACTCCCTGAAGTTAGCAGAACCGTTAGTCGCCTGCATTAAAATCGGTGGAATATCAGTCTGCGCATTGACCGAGTGGCCGGTGTTTGCTTCGCGATCCAGGTGTATCGCTAAACTCGGAATGGTCGCCACCGCACGCTTAAAATCAACCAGTTTTTGTTTCAGTTGGCCTGAAGAGTCTTGATAAACAAGACGTCCCGCAATAGACAAATCTCGGTCGAACCACGGATTAAGCAAAGCACCTCCATAGACTTCAACGCCAAGCTGGAGATAGCCATGCCGGGTTATTTCTGGCTGCGGTTTTACCATCAAACAAGGGCTATCAGTGTGCGCCCCAACCATCTTAATGCCGGTTTCAAGAAGCGCATCTTGACCAACAATAAATGCGATCATTGATGAGCCATTGCGAGTAACAAAATATTTACTTCCAATAGTCAGCGCCCATTCCTCTGTCTCGCAGAGCTGAGTGAACCCGGCTTTCTCGAGCATAGATACCATTGAAGAAACCGCATGAAACGGCGTTGGTGAGGTATCCAAAAATTGCGTTAACTCTAGGTTAAATTGTTCTTTATCTTGAAACATCATTACCTCTTACACCGATGATAAATAGTATTTCCCAGGAGACACTATTATAGAAGATTTGCATTTGATCTTAAACGTCAGTCACCCTTACGTTTTCAGTCTCGCTAAAAGACTGGATGTATCCCATCGATCCCCTCCTAACGCCTGTACTTCAGCATAAAATTGATCGACCAATTCGGTCACCGGTAATGCACTGCCATTGCGCTTTGACTCCTCAAGTGCAAAAGCAAGATCTTTGCGCATCCATTGCACGGCAAAACCATGCTCATAATGATCTGCCAGCATCGTCTGATAGCGGTTTTCCATTTGCCATGATTGGGCGGCACCTTTAGAAATTACATCGACAACCTGATGGGCATCAAGTCCTGCTCGTTGTGCAAAATTCAACCCCTCTGCAAGTCCTTGCACCAATCCTGCAATACAAATTTGGTTGACCATTTTACACAACTGCCCACTACCCACTGGGCCAAGTAAATTCAGCGCCTTTGCATAACAATTAACAGTCTCAGTGATACGCCTAAAGGTGTCTTCATCGCCGCCACACATGACGGTGAGTTGGCCATTTTCAGCACCTTGCTGGCCACCGGAAACCGGCGCATCAATAAACTCACACTGTTGCTTTTCGGCCTCAATCGCAAGCTTTTTAGCCAGCTCTGCCGAGGTGGTTGTATGGTCTACAATGATTGATCCTTGTCGTATCGCTGAGAGAACGCCTGTCTCACCGCAGACTACCTCTAAAACATCCTGATCATTACCCACACAAATAAAGACTATATCTGCACCGGCAGCGGCATCACCCGGAGTCAATGCCATAGAGCCTGCATAGGCATGCAACCACTTTTCAGCGACAGCGGTAGTACGATTGTAAACCACCACCGAATAATCATTTTTAGCCAACCAGCCGGCCATTGGGAAACCCATGACACCAAGACCGATAAATGCGACTTTTTTAGTCATAGTTTATGCATCTCGTATACGCTTTCTTTTCTGCCAAGCATCAGCGCCTCGAAGGTACACCAAGTCGACGCTACTGATGGGCACAGCCTGGCCACTATCATAGCGAGTTATTGCCATACCAAGAAGATCTATTGCGTCGGGATAAATAGAGGAAAGCATACCCTGCCATCCTGAATCTGACGATAATAGCGCTTTACCGTCACCAACAATAACATTGGGAGAAAGCTCTTTAACCCATTGTTGAGCATCGGCAGCGGTTAACAGTCGATCATTGAATTCACCGGCAATAACGCTCTGGTCATCAATGGCGTAGCAACCACAATTAAATTCACCCATACGCGCATCGAGTATCGACATGATTCTTAGCGGTGGATTGTGTTTACTAGGTGACGGTGACTTCGCATTCTTGCGCATAAAGGTGGCCACCATAACCTCTAACGATGACACAGGAATAACTGGAATATCCAGACCAAATGCAAGGCCCTGTGTGGCCGCAAAACCAATGCGTAGACCGGTGAAAGACCCCGGTCCTATGGCCACGCCAATAGCATCCAACTCAGTGGGTTTAATTCCTGCCTCAGAGAGTACTGATTCAATCATTGGCATTAACAGTTGCGTATGTGAACGCGGCTCTTCAGCATAGCGAGAAATGGTCCCCGATATGCAATGTAGCGCGACCGAACAGGCCTCTGTTGATGTTTCTATGGCTAGTATTGATGTCATTATGATTTTATAACCCTTCGCCTGAAAAACTAAAAGCACTCGAGGGATTGACTCGATCTCTCCATCCAAAGTATGCCATGGAACAGCTCAATAGCGTCAGATATGGTCCGTCTGAGAGATATTCTCTAGCCTAATATGAGTGTTAGACGTTAAACCTATCGCAGCGCTGCGACTAATCTTGCTTGCACATCCGCGAGTAAGCCGAGACCGTCAACAGTAGAAAATGTCGGCGCTGGATCATCTGAAGCGGCTAGCTGGGTGTAGAAATTCACTAAAGGCTGCGTCTGCATATGATAGACAGAAAGTCGATTACGCACTGTCTCTTCTAAATCATCCGGACGTTGCATTAGTGGTTCACCGGTTTCATTATCCATACCATCAGTGGTCGGAGGATTATGATTGATATGATAGATACGCCCGGAGCCCTCATGGACACGACGACCGCTCAATCGAGATACAATTTCATTATCTTCGACCCGAATCTCAACAACCGCATCAATGATAATGCCAGCATCAATGATCGCCTGGGCCTGAGGGATAGTTCGAGGGAAGCCATCCAATAAATATCCACGCTCACAGTCAGCATGCGAGATACGTTCTTTTACCAGCGCGATGATCAATTCATCAGACACCAAACCACCAGACGCCATTATTCCCTTCACCTCCACACCCAATGCCGAACCTGCTTTAACCGCTGCACGCAGCATATCTCCAGTCGATATTTGCGGCACTGAATACTGTTCTGTAATAAATTGTGCTTGGGTACCTTTACCGGCACCGGGTGGACCTAACAATATAACTCTCATTAGCGCAATTCCTAAATTAACTACCAGATTTTTCCACTTAAAGGAAAAGTTCATCTCCCATGCCGACAAGTATTCGGTGAAGACCATTGGATTTTAACCCAATTAACATATCATCCAGACGTTCGTTTAATCGGCCGAGTACAATACACGGAATGGAATATTCGAACAAGCCTGAGTTTGAGCAAACCGCTCTCCAAATACCCTAGATTACTGAGCTGAATGTTACTCTGATTGTTTTACTTTCCGCCACAGAGATTCCAACTGATCGGCAGAGTGATCTTCGATTTTCTTTTCTCCTGCCAATAACTCCATCGACTCGAAACGTCGTTTGAACTTTTCATTGGCAGCACGCATCGATACTTCGGGATCTAGCTTCAAATGCCTTGCTAAATTGACGCAGCTAAATAACAAATCGCCCAACTCATCAGCCATACGATCCCTATCGCCAGCCTTGATTTCAATATCGAGCTCAATGAGTTCTTCATTAATCTTGTCAACAACTGGCTGTACATCCGGCCAATCAAAACCGACGCTAGCAGCACGTTTTTGCAGTTTTACCGCTCTATTCAACGCCGGCAGCGCTAAAGGGATATCATCCAGTGTTTGGCTCGCGCCCTTGTCCAATCTCTCTTGCCGTTTAATAGCTTCCCAAACCTGTTTTATCTCAACTATTTCTGACTCTGCCATGCTCAGTCGAGACGACTCAAGTGTACCTTCCGGAAATACATGGGGATGCCTGCGGATCAATTTATGAGTGATGGTATTAACAATTTCCTCAAAACTAAACTGACCTTGCTCTTCAGCTAACTGGCTATAAAAAATGATTTGAAACAGTAAATCACCAAGTTCCTCTCCAAGGTGAGTAATATCATCTCTCTCAATGGCATCAACCACCTCATAAACCTCTTCTAAGGTATGACTGGTTATTGATCGAAAGGTTTGTTTTAAGTCCCAAGGGCAACCTGTTTCAGGATCTCGTAAGCGGCGCATTAAATAACGCAGGTCTTCGATAGTATATTGTGCCGCTAGATTTTGATTCATCATCTGTAAAGCCTTCCTTAATCAGGGCCGAGCTTCAACCATAAACGCCAGAGGACAGGTAACGGTCCCCGCGATCGCAGATGATCGTAACAATCACCGCGTTGTTTAACTGTTCACTCAGCTTTAACGCTGCAAATACCGCTCCGCCAGCTGAGGCACCACAAAATATTCCCTCTTCCTTAGCCAATCTGCGCATCGTCTGTTCGGCATCCTGCTGGGAGACATCTAGAGTTGTATCAACTTTCGCCGCATCAAAAATTCCCGGCAGGTAAGCTTTTGGCCAACGTCTAATACCAGGAATAGAAGCGCCCTCCTCCGGCTGGAGCCCAATAATCTCAATCAATGGATTTTTCTCTTTAAGATAGGCTGAGACACCCATGATGGTGCCAGTGGTTCCCATAGAACTAACAAAGTGTGTCACTGTGCCGCCGGTATCTCGCCATATCTCGGGGCCGGTACCCTCAAAATGGGACAACGGATTATCAGTGTTGTTGAACTGATCGAGCACTTTACCCAGCCCCTCAGACTGCATTTTTAAGGCCTGATCACGCGCGCCCTCCATACCCTCAGCCGCGGTCACCTCGATAAGTTCTGCACCGTAAGCGCGCATTGCCATCTTGCGTTCTATGGTCGCAGTGATAGGCATAATAAGCGTCATTCTGTAACCCATCATTGCCGCAGCCATGGCAAGTGCAATACCGGTATTGCCGCTAGTTGCTTCAATAAGATGATCACCAGGGGCAATTTCTCCGCGCAACTGGGCATTCATAATCATGTTCACAGCTGGACGATCTTTAACGCTACCGGCAGGATTATCGCCCTCCATCTTGGCGAGAATAATATTCGACGTATTGCCGGGCATCCGCTGGAGTCTCACCAAGCGAGTATTGCCGATAGATTGGTCAATTGAAGGGAAATCCATAATCGCGCCTTGCATCGTTCTAAAAGCTGAGTCAAAACCGACTCATCTATACCTAGTCTGACAGCATCGCATAAGCAATGGCATACTTCTGTTCATCAGCAATGCTCAGCAGTACTTTTCGTGCAGACTTCTCAGCGGCAACCTGAGCGGCCCCCGCCGACAAACTCACTGAGGGAGCGCCTTTTTCATCGTTACTAATCGTCATATCCTGAAAGCTCACCCCACTGCCTATACCCGTACCCAAGGCCTTGGCCACAGCTTCCTTCGCCGCAAATCGTTTAGCCAGAAAAGCCGCCTTTTGTTTACTAGCCTGATATTGCTTTTGCTCACTGTGCGTTAAAATACGTTGGACAAACGCATCCCCTTGACGATCTAAAACGTCTGCTATTCTGGCGATTTCTACAATATCAGTACCAATACCTATAACCATTATGAGGATTCCTTAGATGCGCCATTGGTAGATCTCTCAGCACTCATTAAGTGCTGCCTGTAGAGCTCACGGCTATGTAGCTTTTGTCCGCCCAGGTAGAAGTCTATCACGCTACGCAAAAGCTGCTTAGCGGTTCTAGTCACCGAAACCTGATCAAATTCACCGGCAGAAAAGGCCATGATATCTGAGCCACGATAGACACCAGGAACGATTTTGGTCTGTTTAAAGCACTCCACTAAACCTCGCTCAGGAATATAGTTATACAGCTTGTCACCAAGTAAAGGGTTTCCATCAATGGCTTCAACATCCAGCACTAACCCATAACCCAGCTCTTCAAGCAGACACATTTCTAATTCTCTTAACTGCCTCTCATCAGGACGACCCTGGCTTAGCTGTAACAGAAATTTTTTGTATTGCTGGAAAAGGGTTTCGTGAGGATCATGCTCGTGCAGTAACCGATAAAAAAGCTCGTTCACATACAGGCCAGTAAACAAGCAGGCACTGTCTAAAAATACTGGTGCTTGCACGGCATCTGCGTGAGTCAACGTCTTTAAGTCTCCTCGGCCCTGCCAGCTAAATTGATGTTCGGTATAAGGAAAAAGCGCGCGACTGATGCCCTTTTTATTGGGTTTTCGGTACCCTTTAGCAACACAGCGAATACGCCCATGATGCACCGTTAATAAGTCGACTAAAAGACTGGTTTCACGGTAAGGCGTGGTATGCAGAACGAAACCAACTTCACCGTCGATTCTCACCCTAGATCACTCATCCATATAGCCCAAGCTACGCAGCGCGCGCTCATCGTCAGACCAACCACTGCGGATCTTAACCCAAGTCCTAAGCATAACCTTACAGTCTAATAAACTCTCTATATCTGCCCGAGCCTGTTCGCCAATCTTCTTGAGACGTTCGCCCTTAGTACCAATAATAATTTTCTTCTGACCGTCTCTCTCTACTAATATAAGCGCATCGATATAGGTGATTTTTCCTTCAACACGAAACTGTTCAATTTCTACAGTCACCTGATAGGGAACTTCAGCGCCCAACTGTCGAGTGATTTTTTCGCGCACGATTTCTGCCGCCAAAAAGCGTTCACTTCGGTCAGTAATTTGATCTTCTGGGTAGATATGCATCTTCTCTGGAATATGGCTTTGGATCTTAGCCTCAAGTTCATCTAAATTAGTTTTTCGAAGCGCCGACAAAGGAATGAATTCAACCGCATTAACTTTGCTCGAGAGAAATTGAAGATGAGGTAACAGTGCTTCTTTGTCCTCAATCATATCCACTTTATTCACCGCCACCACGACTGGTACATCATTGTTGGACAAGTACTTGGCAACATATTCATCCGCCTCACTCCATTCAAATCGGTCTACCACGAAGATCACCAAATCCACGTCAGCAATTACGCTGGCCGCAGAGCGATTCATGACCCGATTGATCGCACGCTCTTGATTAGTATGGATTCCAGGAGTATCAACAAAGATGACCTGCACGTTATCTTTTGTTTTTATACCCAAGAGGGTGTGACGTGTTGTTTGTGGCTTGCGCGATGTTATACAGAGCTTTTGACCCAGTATATGGTTGAGCAAAGTAGATTTGCCAACATTAGGACGACCAACGATCGCCACATAGCCGCAGTAAGTTTGCTCTGTGGTCACTATTTTTTCTCCAATTCAGTTAATAATTGCTCAGCGACCATCTGCTCCGCACGACGACGACTACTTGCTGTAGCAGTCTTTTCTTGTGTGACTGCACCAATTTTACAGCTGACGGTAAACAATCGACTGTGCGCTTCGCCACCAGTATCAACAAGCTTATAGTCAGGTAACGACTTGCCACGCTGCTGCAACCACTCTTGAAGTGTCGTTTTTGAGTCTTTGAGAGGCTTTACTTCCAGCGCACTCTCAAATAATGACTTAAACCAATCATAGATACGATCCCTGGCGGCCTCTATCCCTTGATCTAGGTAGACCGCACCAAGCAATGCCTCAACGGTATCACCAAGAATCGAATCACGCCGGTGACCACCGCTCTTCATCTCCCCCGGGCCAAGTAATATATCCGCACCTAACTCAAGTTTTTTGGCAACCTCGGCCAGTGACTCACCGCGCACAATATGGGAGCGCATTCTACTCAGCTCACCCTCGCGCGCGTCAGAAAACTCTCTATACAGATAATCAGTGACAACCAGCCCCAATACCGCATCACCAAGAAACTCCATACGTTCATTATTAGGACCTGTAAAGCTTCGATGCGATAGCGCAAGCGTTAGCAACTCTGGGTCATCAAAAACATAACCCAATCTTCGCTGAAGTTGCTCAAGGTTAGAAGCCATTGCAATGCCCATGAAACATTATCTTAAACCGACGTTTTATTTAGGGAAACATACTTTAAAACCGCTAGTGTAACATCGCCCTTAAAAGCTGCTGCAATTGAGTAGTGCGGCATACTTCTATCTAGGCTTATCGTAACAGCATACAATCTAGTCTATGGCCCCTGCTCGGGAGAACGAAGGAATGCTGCTATAGGAATCCCAAAACATCCATCGAGCAAACGCTTTGCCCACGATCCTCTCTTCTGGCACGGGACCCCAAACTCGACTATCACTCGAATTATCTCTGCTGTCACCCATCATGAAGTAATGCCCTTGAGGAACCAATGTCGCGAAATTTTGGCTGAGACGCGTCGGTGGGACTCGCTTTTGAATACGATGTTCGACACCATCAAGATTTTCATTCATCACCACAGAGCGAGGCGCACCTGCATCGATAGAAGACTTAGTTTGCTCCATCATTTGGTCATTAACATAAAGAGTACCATCGATAACCTGAACTTTGTCACCGGGCAAACCCACCAAACGCTTGATGAAATAACGATCTTCATGGGGAGGAAAGAATACGATGACATCTCCTCGCTGAGGAGATGACACATCAAATATCTTAGTCCTGATGACGGGCAAACGGACCCCATAATTCCACTTACTAACCAGTATAAAATCTCCAACTTTTAAGGTTGGGACCATTGACCTGGAGGGGATTTGAAATGGCTCGACAATAAACGAACGTAAAATCAACACAAAACCTAAGACCGGCGCTAAGGACGCGAAAAATTCCATTACACCTTCTTCTTGCTTGGTTAAAAATCGGTTAACCAGCCAAAAGGACCCCGTGATCAAGAATGCTACGGTTAAAATTAGTTCGAAATTAAAATCCATCTTTACCAGCCCTGTTCCGACATCTACGTTCGGAGTTGGTTAACTTCTCAATACCGCCAAAAACGCATCCTGAGGTATTTCAACATTGCCGACCTGCTTCATGCGCTTTTTACCGGCCTTTTGCTTCTCAAGTAACTTCTTCTTTCTAGAAATATCACCACCATAGCATTTTGCTGTCACATTTTTGCGCAGTGCCTTCACCGTCGTTCGCGAGACCACACTGCCACCTATCGCAGCCTGAATAGCCACGTCAAACATCTGGCGCGGTATCAATTCTTTCATCTTTTCGGCCAAATTTCGGCCTTTTTGGATCGAGTAATCACGATGGGTAATTGCCGCCAAAGCGTCCACTCTGTCACCATTAATTAAAATGTCGAGTTTGACTAGTGACGCCTTTTCAAAGCGTACAAAATTATAATCTAAGGAAGCAAAGCCACGGCTAACCGACTTTAACCGGTCGAAGAAATCCATCACCACCTCACTCATAGGCAGCTCATAGCGAATGGCAACTTGGCCACCGACAAATTGCATATCTTTTTGAACACCGCGTTTTTCAACACAAAGAGTGATGACATTACCCACATATTCTTTTGGCACCAGAATGCTCGCTTCGCAAATCGGTTCGCGCATTTCGTCTATTTGGCCCGGATCTGGGAGATCAGAGGGATTAGACATATAGAGTGTGTCACCCTTCGAGGTAATTATTTCGTAAACCACTGTAGGTGCAGTGGTAATTAGGTCGAGATTATATTCCCGCTCAAGACGCTCTTGAATGATTTCCATGTGCAACATGCCAAGAAAACCACAGCGGAAACCGAATCCTAATGCGTCAGAACTTTCCGGCTCGTAAAACAGAGAGGCATCGTTAACCGCCAATTTACTGAGCGCTTCACGAAACTCCTCAAAATCATCTGAATCGATCGGAAACATACCGGCATAAACTTGCGGTTTAATACGCTGGAACCCGGGCAATGAGTCAACATCTGAAGTGCTCAAATTAGTGACCGTGTCACCAACCGGGGCACCGAGAATATCTTTAATACCGGCAACCATAAAGCCTACTTCGCCAGCCCTTAAAACCCCAGTTTCCTTGCGTTTGGGCGTAAACACACCAACGCTGTCTACCACATGGCCCTTGCCTATTGATTTAGCCACTATCTTATTTTTGACTTGCAGGGTTCCCTGCATTACTCGTACTAAAGACACAACACCTAGGTAGTTATCGAACCAAGAGTCAATAATCAATGCCTGCAACGGTGCATCTACATCACCCACAGGCGGTGGCACTTTCTGTACCAATTCTTCGAGTATTTCGATGATGCCTTCGCCAGTCTTTGCGCTGCAACGAACGGCCCCATCCGCTTCAATACCAATAATATTCTCTATCTCATTGATAACTTTTTCTGGCTCAGCTTGAGGTAAATCCATCTTGTTTAGGACGGGAATAACCTCAAGACCCTGAGTAATCGCCGTATAACAATTTGCCACTGACTGAGCCTCTACGCCCTGAGCCGCATCGACAATCAGCAGTGCACCTTCGCAGGCAGCCAGGGACCGAGAAACCTCATAGGAAAAATCAACGTGTCCCGGGGTATCGATGAAATTTAATTGATAGGTTTTTCCATCGGCTGCCACATAGGGCAAAGTAACGCTCTGCGCTTTAATAGTAATGCCTCGCTCGCGCTCGATATCCATCGAGTCAAGAACTTGAGCTGCCATCTCTCTTTCGCTAAGGCCCCCACACATTTGGATAAAGCGATCGGCGATCGTGGATTTACCATGATCGATATGGGCAATGATAGAGAAGTTTCTAATATGACTAAGGTCAGACAAAAGTTTTTTACTACCGTTCAAATAAGCGGGCGCAGTCTAGCCTATTTGCAGGCTAGACGCCATCGACGCTTTGTTCAAATGAGGTTGAAAAAAGCGCCTAATATTTAGCTTATTGGTTAATTTGTATGGTTCTGAAAACCGCGTTCCCGCCACGATAAAATCGGATTGCTACCGGTGTATTTGCAGGAAGCTCGCCAATCACTGCGTCATATTCATCGAGGTCATCAATTCGGCTATAACCAAGCTGAACGATAATGTCATCAACTCTTAATCCCGCAACATCTGCTGGTGAGTCGGCTGAAACCTCAGAGACGACAATGCCACCGCGTAATCGCAGCGAACGAAGCTGGCTTTGCTCAGCGGCAACCGCAGTAATACCGAGCCGATCTGCATCCTCACTGCGACTTGCTAGCGCATCCTCATCGCCTTCCAAAGCGCCAACCTTGACGGTTAACTTTTTCTGTTTACCTTCTCGATAAACCACTATTTTAATCGACTTGCCAGGTTCGATCAGACCAACGATATGGGGTAAATCTCCCGAACGCAAAATCGACTGACCGTTGACACTGACGATTATGTCGCCAGGAAGAATCCCACCATCATCAGCCGCACTACCAGGCATTACAGAGTTTATCCCTGCGCCCATAGGGCTTGGCAGGCCCATGGCCTCAGCCAAACTTTTATTCACATCGCTAATACCGACGCCAAGAAAACCGCGTTTAACCTTGCCATTTTCTCGTAATTGGGCAACCACATTGCTGGCTATGCTCACCGGAATTGAAAAAGATAAGCCGACCGAACCGCCGGTGGGAGAATAAATTTGGGAGTTAATTCCAACCACCTGGCCGTCAAGATTAAAAAGCGGACCGCCCGAGTTACCGCGATTAATGGCCACATCTGTTTGAATAAAAGGCACATAATTTTCGCCTTGCTCGGTTGGAAGACTGCGACCAATAGCGCTAACAATGCCCGCTGTCACCGAATAATCTAACCCAAAGGGAGATCCTATTGCGAGCACCCAAGCCCCCACTTTAGTCGTGTCCGACTCAGCAAACTTGAGACTGGGCAAATCTTTCGCGTCAATTTTGAGTAAGGCTAAATCCGAGCGTCGATCTGACCCTATAATAGTCGCTGTGTACTCGCTTCGATCAGCAAACTGCACCTGAATTTCTTCCGCTTTATCCACCACATGATGATTGGTTAAAATATATCCATCATTAGATATTACAAAGCCAGACCCCATGGTTCGTGACGGCCGAACTGGCCGCTGCCGTTGTTCGAGTAGCTCTCGAAATATCTCCGGCATCTGCCCCTGCAGTCTCGGCTGATCACCCTTGGCAATAGGCTTACTCACTGTATTTATCTTGACAACCGCGGGCGCTACCTCTTCAACTAAGTCGGTAAAGTCCGGTAAACTTGCATAGGCATTGGTATTGCAGAAAATCAATAGATAAGAGACTAAGATTACTTTTTTAAGCACTGAATACTCCATTAAAATTTCTCATAAAAGTTAGCTGATACCCTCAAACATCCTTGGGTTTTTGTCAATATCACACAAAATAGGGTTATTTTCAGCATTGTTGTCATTCTTTTGGCTGCGTAAATGAACAAACATTCCACCGCACACCAATCCTACAAACGCACCCAAAACACTAATCAAATCAAGCTCAGGACTCTTGACAGGGGACCCCATCAACCAAGCCCCCAACAAAGCACCTGTTAGCGGCACCAAATAGACCAGAAGCGAGCCTTTGACCACCACATGGTCTGGTATACCAATAGTCACTGATTGACCCAAGCGTATTTCATTGGCGTCAAAATCCCCTAGCAGCACCCTGATTTGAACAGAACTGCTGGTCAGTTTTGAGAGCACCGAATGACCGCAACCTGGCTGGGCGGCACAGCTATCACAGGTAGTTTTTTGAATGGTCTCGACCATCACACTATGCGCTGCTTTACTGACGACAATTCCCGGTTCTAAAATCATTGCATCACCTTTGAAGTTACGGCAGTTTTAATATTTTAGATGCATGATTGACCGACTGAGCAATTTGTTTGGCCCCATCAATGGGAATTTCACCTACAACCGACACCGTAAATTCATCGCCCTGGACTTTAAGTTTGGTACTCACCGCCGCTGTGGCGCCATGAGTGTACGTAAACGGTGGAATTTTAGAGCTTATTTGAGCAGACTCGATAAACACAGTAAAAGTGGTCAATCCGTCAGAAAAACCTAAAACACTCTGGCCCATCGAGGGCTCTTTTTTTGAGCTAGTCAAAAAGAAGCCTGGAGGCACCAAACCAACATTCCATTCCCCCGCAGGTGCCTGGCTAACGGCATTAACGCAATGCTCGTCAAGGTTAGTCTGTGCATCGGGTACAAGCATAGAATCTAGATCACCCCCCACTTCAATTTCAACAAATTGAAACCGCTCTAATGGCTTTCCAGCAAGGCTCAATATCACCGACATCAACATAAGGTTGGATTGATTATCAATTGCCACAAAGTGTGGTAGACGAAATTTATCCTTCGGCTTTAATATTATCGTGGTAGCTTCGCGGCCAGCAACTCGTGACTGCCCCCTTATTTCAAAAGAATATGAGGCTTTTATTCGTTCAAAGCTATCGCCAGTAAGAATGGGGCGCGAGCCAATTTCTATATCTGCTGCTGCCGCCTTTTCGCAGCCCCCATCTGTTCTTCGCCATGAAATCTGACCTGCAGGGCCATCCAGATGGGTCAATTGTTCAAAGGTCATGTCGTCACGAATGAGATGAAGCATTTTTGACGTTTTTAGCCGGCCTGCCTTTTCATAGGTCACCAGCCCCGAGTAGTTCAAGCTATTTGAAGCCTCAATCATAGAATCCATGAGGTCATAGGCTATTTTGTTTTGCTGGGATACAGCAGAGGTAGAAACAAAAATGGCGGTCATAATAACCGCCATTTTGAAACTTTTGATTTTGGAAATATGGGTCACGACTAATAATTATTCCTGATCAGTTATTGTTTTACGATCTTCCAAGCGAGCATAGGGCAACATTCCTTGGCTTCTAATGTAAGGTGCATTCGAAGCATGCCTAGCCATTACGTAAGCTAGATAAGCACGACCTTCCTGCTGCGAGTATGCCTTTTTCTCGATACTCTCCGCACTCACCGTACGCACCTGCGTTTCCTCAGACAAGGCCCATCCAGCGGGAAACTGATTGGCAGGACCAACCAAGCCTTCCACTGAGGTTTCGTCTATGAAGGCAAATTCAACAGTCTCATCGGTTAGATTAGCAGATTGATTGAACTGCTGAACACCCAAAACTGCGACCAAAGCCACCGATGCCGCAATTGCAAAGCGACCCGAGGAACTTAGAATCTTGGTCAGTGGATTCACCTTGAAAACCGCCTCACTGCCAATTGCATCAGCAATGGCCGCGGAATAATCGATAGTAGAGGCTACATCGCCTTTCATCACCGAGGATACACTTTGATAACGTCGCCACTTATCACGCATCTGCATGGCATTATGGCTATCCTCTGAGGCTAACTCCTTGAGCACTCTGCGAGTATCTAAATCACTGGCTTCTCCGTCCATTAACGCGGACAAAGATTCACCTAAATGTTCATCATACTGACTCATTTTCATGCCTCTAAAGTTGACAACTCTTCACTATACCCACTCTATGACCGAACCTAATCAAAAAGGTTCACCAAATCTTTATTCAGTATTAACTAATTTTAACACATGCGCATCAATGGCTTCTCTCGCCCTAAAAATACGCGATCTAATAGTGCCTACGGGACAGTCCATAATTTCCGAAATCCCCTCGTAACTGAGTCCTTCATATTCTCTCAAGGTCAGCGCTGTTCGCAAATCCTCAGGCAAGTCGGCAATTGCCCTAACAATAACGGCTTCAAGCTCATCTCTAAATAAATTATTCTCTGGACTACCTAAGTCTTTTAGATAGTCACTACCTGAGTAATATTCAGCATCAGCCACATCAATATCGGAAGACGGCGGGCGTCGGCTTCTTGAGACTAAATAATTTTTCGCCGTATTCACTGCAATACGATAAAGCCAGGTATAAAACTGACTGTCGCCACGAAAATTGGGTATAGCACGGTAAGCCTTTATAAAAGACTCCTGGACCACATCGGCCACTTCGTCAGTATCGCGAACAAATCTACCGACGATAGAGTGCACCTTTTGTTGATACTTCAACACTAACAGGTCAAAAGCTCTTTTGTCGCCTTTCTGTACCCTTACCACCAACTGCTCATCAGAAGGCTGCGCTTTTTTTTCGACCATTCGGTAATCCGTTTCTGTCACTCTTCAGTAAAATTAATGAAGCAAGCATTACTGCAACTTTAGCCAGCGTCTAATTAGAGACCACCAAGGAGCTGTTAAGTTCGCTTGAATCAAAATCTTATATTATCATGACCGACCCTACCTGTGTGACATAGCAATGAAGCAAACTTATCTTTATGACGTCCTTATTATTGGTAGTGGTGCTGCCGGACTAACCAGCGCACTGCAACTAGACAAACAATTGCGGGTCGCTCTGATCAGCAAAGTTTCCCTGCAAGGCGGAGCATCGTGGCTCGCTCAGGGCGGAATTGCCGCTGTTTTTGATGAAAATGACAGCGCCGAGGCCCATATCGCGGATACGCTAATTGCCGGTGCTGGTCTATGCCATGAGGATTCTGTGCGTACTGTGGTGGAAAATGGCCCTGACGCAGTGCGATGGTTAATAGAGCAAGGGGTTGCCTTTACCCGAGAAAATGATCAACAAAATTATCATCTCACTCAAGAAGGGGGGCATAGTCATCGGCGAATTCTTCACACCGCAGACGCTACCGGTAAAGAGGTTACCGGCACCCTGGTAGAGCAAGTTATTGCCGCGGACAACATTGATATTTTCGAACAACATTGTGCGGTCGACTTAGTCACTCAAGCCGATAAGAACTCGCGCAAAATTCGCTGTACTGGCGCTTACTTATTAGACATTAAAACCTCTGTTATTGCCCTATTTCATGCTAAGAGCGTCATTCTCGCCTCAGGTGGTGCCAGTAAAGCTTACCTTTACACCAGCAATCCAGATGGCGCCAGCGGTGACGGTATCGCTATGGCATGGCGTAAAGGCTGTCGAGTCGCCAATCTAGAGTTTAATCAATTTCATCCAACCTGTTTATATCACCCCAAGGCTAAGTCGTTTCTTATTACCGAAGCCCTGCGTGGTGAAGGTGCCATATTGCGATTACCTGATGGTAGTACTTTTATGGGTAACTTCCATCCCGATGCGGAGCTTGCACCCCGAGACGTAGTCGCTCGGGCAATCGACCATGAAATGAAAAGACTGGGCAGTGATTGCCTATATCTTGATATTAGCCATAAGTCAGCGGACTTTATTGTCGAACACTTCCCAACCGTTTATGAACAATGCTTAACTTTTGGTATTGATATAACCACTGACCCAATTCCCGTTGTCCCGGCGGCCCACTACACTTGCGGTGGGATCATGGTGTCTCACGATGGACAAACCGACCTGTTAAATCTTTATGCTATTGGGGAAAACGCCTTTACTGGATTACACGGTGCTAATCGCATGGCCAGTAATTCGCTACTCGAATGTTTAGTTTATGCGCAGAACGCGGCGCGAAAAATAAATCAAGATGTAGCACAAATCCCACAGCCGGACTTTATTCCTGAATGGGACGAATCACGAGTCAGCCATTCTGATGAAGACGTAGTTATCTCCCATAACTGGGACGAGTTACGACGCTTTATGTGGGATTATGTTGGCATTGTTCGCACCAACAAACGACTTCAAAGAGCCCAACATCGCATTAAATTGTTACAAAATGAGATCCAAGAATATTACAGTAACTGCAAGGTTACCCGGGATCTACTCGAGTTACGTAATCTTGCCACCGTGTCGGAGTTAATCATACGCTGCGCCATGCAACGTAAAGAAAGTCGTGGACTGCACTATACACTTGATTATCCAGACCTATCGCCAATCGCTCGAGACACCATAATGGTACCGATTAACTATGCGGGCCAAGATGTGATTGTTAACCAAGATGAAGCTTAATTCGCTAACAACTGTCTAGTGACTTCGAGCTAGCAAAAGCACCCGCAATCGATGGTGGTCGGCCTTACTAACTACATCGCGAGTAATGAAGCGTTTGATGACTGATCCCTTAGGCGTTTCAAAGTACATAATAACCAGCCCTGCGGTAACAAACTGATCGGGTTTCAAACGCAGTTCCTGGTATTCTTCAGCCCCATCCAGCTGCCAATAGTCGGTCTCAGGGTTGAACAGTAATATCTGGTTCTGGGCATTACCCCACACAAAAACAGCGCGTACCAATAAAACTATAATAACGGCGATGGCGATCGTTTTTGGCCACAATAATATTGGCAGAATCACCAACAAAAAAATAACCGTCAGCATCAGCCCGAGGCTCGCATAAAACTGTACTCTAGATGGCTTAAGAAGAAACCTTTGATAATTTTTGGCGACTGTCACGGATTATCTGCAATATCCTTTGCATGTTGGGATCGGTTGGCTGCTCTCGCTGCATGAACCACATAAACAGGGTCTGATCTTCGCACTCCAACAACACTTCAAAGCGAAGTTGATCATCCTCTGTCAGTGAATCATAGACATTTTCCACGAAGGGGGCGAGAATAAGATCGAGCTCTAACATACCGCGGCGACTCGCCCACACTAGACGATTTTTATTCATAATTTATTATTCAGTAAGTAAAAGCGCTATTATAAGAGACAATCACCCATAAACCTACAGGGTCGTTCAAACCTATGGACTGGCAACAACTTTTCCCGACATATTCTATTGCAATAGACAGTAAAAATAGCGCTGTAGTGACATCTTTTGGTGAATCACCTATCGACTATCCTGCGCTGCACCATAAAACCGTTGTCAGCACTAATCATCGCGGCTTTATAAAGCTATGCGGACCTGACAGCGAAAAATTTTTACAGGGCCAGGTCACCTGTGATTTAAATCAACTGGGCGCCGACGCTTCTCTCAACGGCGCTCATCTCACGCCCAAAGGAAGAATAATATTTTTATTTAGCGTCAGCCGTGACAGCCAGGGTGACTTGTTGTTGGAGACCCATCCATCGGTAGTTGAATTGGCTATGGCCAGCTTCAAAAAATATTCAGTGTTTTTCAAAGTCGACATTACCGAGGTCACCAATCAATTTATCAATTTTCTTGTTTCCGGCCCAGATGCAGGAACCGTCGCGGACGACATCAATCCAAACACAAGTCGCCCCATCGGCGCTGGGGCCTATTCACTCAGTCTACACGCTAATCATGCGCATGAGTGCCTCAGCAGTGTCTGTGCGGATCTAATCCCTGCAGGCCAAGGCTACAGCGACTTATTGCGTATCCGCAGCGGTATGGCAGATGTCATCGCAGAGTCATCGGATACGTTTATCGTTCAAATGATTAACCTTGATGCTCAAAACTATATCAGTTTCAAGAAAGGCTGCTATACCGGTCAAGAAATTGTCGCACGGGCACATTATCGCGGCAGCGTAAAACGTCGCATGTACATTCTTAAACTAGCTACATCAACTCTACCGACAATAGGTGAAGGGCTTATTAACAGCGAAGGCAAGGTCATTGGCACGGTTGCAAATGCGGCTCTAGGGAGTGATAAAAGCATCGAAATACTAGCTATTTTGGCCATTAAGTCTGCTGATTGTGCTCAGATAAAATTTGCTGAAAAGGAGTTCGTTGAGCTTACTCAGGTGCCATTGCCCTATGAGATGCCTGAGTGATCGTGAACGAAATTATACTTTGGATTACTGAAAACCAAGAACTTTTGGTTGGCATCGGTCTGGTATCAGCAGCGGTGTTCGTTGCTAGCCTAGTCTCTCTTCCCTGGCTGGTTGCGATGATTCCTAATGATTATTTTGTGCCTAAAAAACGTCAGTCGCCACCATGGAAAAACAACTTTCCAGCGATTTGGTTATTGGCTTTTATCGGCAAAAACATCATCGGTTCTCTGCTGCTGCTCGCTGGTATAGTTATGTTATTTTTACCCGGCCAGGGCCTTCTCACCATGGTGGCAGGGCTACTGATGATGGATTATCCGGGCAAATTTGCTCTCGAACGAAAGATTGCACTAACACCCTCCATACTCTCCAAGCTTAATTGGTTGAGGAGCACCTTAAACCGGCCTCCTCTAGACACCGAAAAATAGCTATTTTACCTAGACCAAACTTTTCCCTGAGTGCTGAACTTTACCCCATAACACTTCAAAGCCCTCGCGCGGTCGCGTTGGAATATTGCGAGCCAATAGCAAGCTAATCAGCGCCATAGCGGAGCCCATCAAAAACACCAACATCGGTGACACTAACCATACCAAACCAAATAGCACAGGAATAAACACCGCGGCAATATGATTGATGGTAAAGGCAACCCCTGCGGTGGAGGCCATATCAGCGGGATCAGCAATTTTTTGGAAATAAGTTTTAATCGCAATCGCCAGGGAAAAGAATAGATGATCGGCCACATAGAGTGCACCGGCCCAAGCAGCGCTATCAACGAAGGCATAGGCGGTGAATACACAAAATAAACCACAGTACTCAAATGTCAATGCTCGACGTTCACCTATACGCCCGACAATGACGCCAATGCGACTGGCAAAGGCCCAATTAAACAAATGATTGATCAAAAATAGTGCCGCAATATCTGACACGCTATAGCCAAATTTTTCAACCATTAAAAAGCCAGCAAATACGGTGAATATTTGACGCCTAGCACCGCCCATAAAAGTGAGTGCGTAGTAAAGCCAATAACGCTTTCTCAACAACAGGTGCTTGCGCTGAGGAATCACACTTTTAAAGGTCGGAAAACCTAACCACATCAACAATGACAACAATAAGCAACTACCTCCGCCGACCCAATAAATGGTCTCGTAACTCAGTGAAAAGTAACGCTCGGAGAGCCATAAAAAACTATAGACCACTAGAGATGCCGCCGAGCTCACCGCGATTAGCTTACCCAGCGCAGCCGGAGCCTCTTCAATACTCAACCACTGAAGCGATAAAGACTGTTTTACCGTCTCGTAGTAATGAAATCCTACTGACATCACAAATGTGGTCAGATAAAGACCAGCCTCCGAGGGAAAATAACCACTGAGCGCAACCCCAATACCAAGAACCGCCAGTGATATATAGGCGAATACTTGCTCCCTAATCAGTAGCAGCACAAAAACCGCGGTAAACGCCAAAAACCCCGGTATCTCTCGAATACTTTGTAGTATGCCAATTTCTTTACCAGTAAAAGCCGCGCGCTCCACCACAAAATTATTCAGCAGCGCCATCCATGTCGCAAAAGCCAGAGTCATTGCCACCGTCATCACGATCAGCAAGTTTTTCGGTGTTTGCCACGGTTGGTTTTTCACTATTAAAAAGTCCTTATCAAAGCTCAAATGTAATTTGTGGATGATCATCCATCATGGGTGGAAGTCGCCAATCAACAGTTTGACGATTTTTAGATTGCAGATAACTATTAGCCACAGAGAAATGGCGACAACCAAAAAAACCACGGTATGCAGACAGCGGTGAAGGATGTGGCGCACACAATACCTGATGATGTGATGCATCGACCAGCGCAGCCTTTTTCTGTGCATGACTTCCCCAAAGCATAAACACGACCGACTCACACTGCTGACTAATCAACGCAATTACCGTATCTGTAAAGCTCTCCCAACCCTGCCCTGCATGGGCACCTGGGTCAGATTCTTCAACGCTCAGTACCGTATTTAATAGAAATACGCCCTGCTCTGCCCACGCTTTTAAACAGCCGTGATTGGCCGCTGAGATGTGTAAATCAGATTCTATCTCTGAAAAAATATTACGTAGCGACGGCGGTATCTTATTGCCTGGGGCAACCGAAAAACACAACCCATTGGCCTGATCTAAACCATGGTAAGGGTCCTGCCCAATTATGACCACACGCACGTTCTCCAGATCAGTATGGTTAAACGCTGAGAAAAGTTGCTCACCCGGTGGGTAGATAGTCTTTCCGCCCTGTTCTTGCTCCATCAGATACTGACTTAACGTATGCCAATAAGGTTTACTGAATTCGCCCTCCAGTGCTTTTAGCCAGTTTGGCGACAGTTGAATTTTTGCCTGATCAGTAATGTTCATTTGATAAATACGTCTGTGAATCCTATCGAGCAGCAAGGGTAGCATATTAGCCAATATCAACCCTCAAAAGAGAACAATCGACGTACTTAGTCGCCCATTTCTTCCATTCTTCTCACTGTAAATTTAGTCTTACGAAGATCGGCAATAATCTCATCAATATGCTCTGGGCCACGGGTCTCGACCACAGCATCAATTTTTGCCAGTTTGGCCGGGACATCAAAAAATAACCGCTGATGATAAATCTCGATAATATTACCGCCACAACGGCCAATTGAATCAGTAATCGCTGCCAGCATGCCAGGTTCGTCTGAGATGTCTATGCGCAACCGTGCAATGCGCCCGTCGATCGCCATATTGCGGTTGAGGATAGACGATAGCAACCGCGGATCAATATTGCCTCCGCAAATAACCACGCCCACTTTTAGCCCCTCAAAAAGCTCTGGGTACGCGTATATGGCGGCTATTCCGGCAGCTCCAGCGCCTTCCGCAATAACCCGTTGTTGCTCAACTAAGGCACTGACCGCCCACTCCAATTGATGTTCATTAACCAAGACTATCTCGTCCACCAATTTTTGTACCACTGGCAACGTCACTCTACCCGGCTTCTTGACAGCAATACCCTCGGCAAGAGTCTCTCCACCGCAGACAATCTCTGTTCCCGACATGGCCGCCTGCATGGACGGATAGGCCTCTGTCTGAACACCGACAATACGTATGTCCGGACGCATTTCTTTGGCAATAGTGGCAATTCCACCGATCAAACCACCGCCACCTATGGGCACTACCAATACATCTAAGTCTGGCTGATCAATGAGCATCTCAAGACCCACGGTACCCTGCCCTACCATTACCTGATCATTATCATAGGGGTGAATTAGCGTAAGTCCACGGCTATTAATCAATGCCTCGACCTTGTTCTCACAATCGTTTAAATTACGACCTTCAAGTACCACCTGGGCGCCATAAGCACGCGTGCGCGCAACCTTTGCAAAGGGTGTTTGGGCAGGCATAACAATAACGGCGGGAATGCCCATTTGGCCCGCATGGTAGGCAACAGCTTGCGCATGATTACCCGCAGACATCGCAATAACACCTGCCTTTCGCTGCTCAACAGAAAGGTCTTGCATGGCGACAAACGCGCCCCGAGCTTTAAAGGACGAGGTATATTGTAAACACTCCAACTTGACGTGAATGTGACACCCAAGCTGCTGCGACAGCAGCGGTGAAATCACCATTGGCGTGCGCACCACATGGCCCTCTAGCAATGCGGCGGCATTGCGAACATCTTGCCCTGAAATACTCATGGTAGTCCTTTAAAAATCAATCTGTTAGATAAGTCAGCGATAATGACCAATTAGCATTATCACCGCAACCGGCATAGGCAAGAATGGCGTTAACCGGCAACTAACTGGGTATTTGAGGGAATAACCGTAAGATGCAGAACAATACTGCCGCTAATATCCGTTGATAAGAGAGAATCTGATGTTACAAATCTAAGTCTTTAGGGATTTTTTAAAATAGTATCCAGCTTTAAGTAAAAGCTGTCACCGGCATGACCATCAAATGCTATCATGCTCCGATCATGGAACCCGTCTCTACTTTAAATATCTGGCGCCTGACTTGGCCGACCATCATTAGCAATATTATGTATATGCTGATGGGTGTCGCATTCCTCAAAATAGCCGGCACCTTTGGTACCGATGCGGTCGCCGCTGCAACCACCGGTCAGCGTTTATATTTTGTCTTGCATGCAGTAATGATGGGTCTCTGTAGCGGTACAACCGCCATGGTCGGTAAATATTGGGGGGCTAATAATCAGCTATTAGCCGGACGTTTCGCTGCTTTATCAGTAGTTCTATTCTTTTTAGACGGCCTGCTGCTTGCGTGGTTCGCCATTCCCTTTCGAGATCAGCTAGTGGGCATGTTTGGTCTTTCACCCGATGGCCATCGCCTAGCCACAGATTTTGTGCTGTGGACGGCTGTATTCGCACCGGCCATGTTAACAACACTGGTTTTTAACATGGCTTTTCGTGCCACTGGTGACAGTACGACGCCGCTTTGGACAGCTATTGTCGGCGTTACGTTAAGTGTCGCCCTTGGTACAGCCATGACCTTTGGCTGGGCGGGCTTGCAAGCCCGCGGTATCTCTGGACTGGCCATTGGTGGCGGCATAGCCATGACGGTCACCATCGTTATATTTTTATTGATTTGGATATTTGGCGGCTTCCGCTTTAAGCCGGCCAACCCATTTCCAGATATGGTCAGCAACGGAAAAGCACTCATCAACATTGGTGTTCCAGCCGCCTTCGAGCAGGCTTTTTTCCAAGGTGGCTTGCTTATATTCATGGTATTTTTGGCGAGTTACGGAAGTGCGCCATTTGCTGCCTACGGTATTGGCCTGTCTATTTTAGGCATTGTTATTGTGGTGGCCTTTAGTTTTTCTATTTCCAGCGCCACACTGGTTAGCCAGCACTTAGGCGCTGGTGATCTCAAAGGCGCCTATCAAGCCGGCTGGAAAACCATGCGTACTAGTCTCTATTTTATGGTTACTGGCGGTGTGCTAATGTCCTTATTTGCTGAGCAAATCGCACGCTTTATGATTGATGACCCTCAGGTTATTCACCATATGGTGCAGTTCACCTATATTCTCAGTGCCTGTCTACCCATGATGGCCATTGAGTTCAGTATGGCCGGTGCACTCAGAGGCGCGGGTGATACCCGCTATCCAATGATGGTAACGGTGTTTAGTATTTTGCTGACACGAATTATTGCTCCTTGGATATTGGTGCGAATGGGTGCCGACGTTGTCTGGCTCTATGCCACTTCGCTGGTCGATTTCTCTATTAAATCTAGTCTAAACATGCGACGCTTTCGTAAGAAAGACTGGTTAAAAGGTCATCAACAAAAATAGCCCAAGGTACTCATGCTCAATAGCTCTATAAGTTCGCACCAAGAATCCTATAATCGTCAAATAGCCTGGTGGCTGATCATCTGTGCCGCGGTTATTTTCGGAATGATACTCCTTGGAGGCGTCACAAGACTGACCGATTCGGGATTGTCTATGGTCGACTGGAAACCTATCAGAGGTGTCATACCGCCGATTACTCAGGCGGACTGGCAAGCCATGTTTTTGAAATATCAGCAGTTCCCTGAATATCAAAAAACCAACTTCAATATGACACTCGAGCAGTTCAAACCCATATTTATGTATGAGTATTTGCACCGCATGCTGGGGCGTTTTATTGGTATTATTTTCGTCTTACCCTTTTTATTCTTTTACTTTACCAAGCGCATAGCAGTTGGCTTGACACCAAGGCTAATAGTCATGCTGGTGCTGGGTGGAAGCCAAGGGGTACTTGGCTGGTATATGGTTAAGAGTGGCTTAGTTGATAACCCTCATGTGAGTCAGTACCGACTCACTGCCCACCTCGGCATGGCGGTGTTCATTTATGGCTTTATCTTCTGGACGGTGCTCGACCTATTAGCACCAGTTACCTCTCAACCTAAGCATCTCAAACGATTTGCCTACTCTCTTAGTGGGCTGATATTTTTAATGATTCTGTCCGGCGGTCTAGTGGCAGGCACCCGTGCCGGTATCCCCTACCCAACCTGGCCGTTGATGGGCGACAGTTTTATCCCGCCAGGACTATATAGTCTTCAACCCTTCTGGCTTTCGGCCTTTGAAGACATGTTAACTATCCAGTTTAACCACCGTATGTTTGCATATTTGATTGTCGGTTTGGTGTGTACATTTGCCTATCAAGCGCTCAAGTCTGATCTAAAAGGGTCTTTAAAAGTGGGTATATACTGCTTTATTGGTTTATTGTTTTTACAAGTCAGCCTAGGTATTAGCACGCTCATTTTTTATATTCCGGTACCCGTCGCTGCCGCACATCAAGTCTGTGCGGTCGCACTGCTAAGTGCATCTTTGTTTGTCAGTCATTGCTTTGCTCGCCAATCAGCAACCACAGTACCCTGATAAGGTGTCAGAGGCTCTGTAGGTTGTACCGAAGAATAGGGTAGAAAATAATTAAAAATAGAAGGAATTAACTATGCGCGCTACGCTTCTTTTAATAATATCTCTTTTAGTCGTCCCTAGTTGGGCTGATAACAACACTGACCCATCTGGTCTATGGAATACCTTTGATGATAATGGCGATATTGAGTCTACCGTCGAGGTACGCGTGGAGGGGGGTAAGCTATACGCAAACATCCTTAGTCTGCGTAATGCCCCTGAGGACAACCCTATTTGCATTGCATGCAAAGGGGATTTATATGGCAAACCTGTCATCGGCATGCAAATTATTAACGGACTGACCCTAAAAAATGATATCTGGCAAAAAGGTAGCGTTTTTGACCCCAAAACAGGCGATGCCTACAAGGGCAAAGTATGGCTAGAGAATGGCACACTTTTTGTTCGCGGCCACATTGGTTTTTTGTATCAAACCAAAAGCTGGCAAAAAGTCTCCAACGACGCCAAGCAGCAGTCACAATCGGCTCTTTAATAAAATCAGATTCAATGCATTTTAGTCGCTTCCTGTAATCTAAAATAAATGACAGTTGGCGGCTAAAATGAGCACTCATTGCTATTGCTTTTACCGCCTATAGAACTATATTCTAGGGGCTAAACAATAATAAAAGAGTGGGATAATGAATTTAGATTTTTCAGACGACCAAAAGCTGCTTCAATCAGAAGCGCGTAAATTTCTCGAGAAAGAACAGTCCCTCCAAAGAAGTCGCAGCGTTCTGGATCAGCAACAGGCATTAGATACTGATCTTTGGCAGCAAATCGTTGCCATGGGGTGGACCGGGATTAGAATACCCGAGGAGTATGATGGTCTGGGCTTGGGCCATCTCGAACTTTGTATGGTCGCTGAAGAACTGGGCCGGTCACTCGCACCAGTGCCGTTCTCATCATCGGTGTACCTTTTTACAGAAGCCGTCATCAAGTTCGCTAGTGATGAAATAAAACAAGATTTACTCCCCAAACTGGTGACCGGTGAATGCGTCGGCACACTGGCTATTACCGAGCAATTACTGGCCCCCACTGCACAAAATATGAATGTCACGGTGGCCGGCAACACCGTTTCAGGCAGCAAAATTGCTGTGCCCGACGCGGGCATCGCCACACATGTTATTGTCCTCTGTAAAGGCCAAAAAGGTATTGAGTTGCGACTGGTTGAGCTCAATGAGGACTGTAATGTCCAAAAGCAAGATACTATTGATGACAGTCGAGGTCATTTCTCAATCGACTTCAGAAATGCACAGGGTCGGTTGCTGGGTGACCACGGAGAAGGCTGGGCGCTATTGCAAAACCTGCTCGACCAAGCGGCTGTTATGTTCAGTTTTGAGCAGTTAGGCGGTGCCCAAGCGACCCTTGATATGGCAACCAATTACGCTCAACAGAGGTTTGCCTTTGGTCGTGCTATTGGCTCCTACCAGGCGATTAAACACAAGCTAGCAGACATGTATATTAAGCTAACCCTTGCAAAATCTAACAGCTACTATGGTGCCTGGGCGCTATCTACTGAATCCGCCGAGTTAGCTGTGGCCGCAGCTACAGCGAGAGTCAGTGCCACCCAAGCATTCAACTATTGTTCCCAGGAAAATATCCAAACCCATGGTGGTAATGGGTTTACCTGGGAGTACGACTGCCATCTTTTCTATCGGCGCGCTAAGTTGCTGTCTTTAAATGTCGGGTCCCTTGCCACTTGGAAGGAAAAACTCATCCATGGGTTAGAAAAGACCCAACCTACCAACGCTCAACAAGGGGTCTGATATGAATTTTAATGACACAGAACAACAAGCCCAATTTAGAGCTAAATGCAGCGCTTGGTTAAAAAACAACGCCCAACTCACAAGTCAAACCAGCAACCATAATCCTCATGGTAAAGCGGGTTCGCCGGAATTTCTAGACGCCTCAAGAATCTGGCAAAAGAAGAAGTTTGACGCTGGTTGGGCAATGCTGCACTGGCCAAAAATTTATGGTGGCTTAGAAGCCTCACCGCTTGAGAGAATTATTTGGGGCCAAGAAGAAGCCAAATTTAATGTCCCCCGGGGTGTCTATGAAATTGGTCTCGGTATGGCAGGACCCGTCATGATGCAATACGCCACTGAGCAACAAAAGCAACGCTACCTTCCCCCTATGGCCGCTGGCGAAGAAATTTGGTGCCAGCTCTTCTCCGAGCCCTCTGCGGGGTCCGATGTAGCGGGTCTGCGCAGCAAAGCGGTAAAAGATGGTGATGACTGGATTATCAATGGCCAAAAAGTATGGACCTCTGGGGCACAATTTTGTGACTACGGTATTATTGTGGTCAGACACGACCCCAACTTAGATAAACATGCCGGCATGACCTTTTTCTTTGTTGATATGAAATCCCCAGGTATTGACATCAAACCGATCAAACAGATTACCGGCGGCTCGTCATTTAACGAGGTGTACTTTAATGACGTGCGTATACCAGACAGCCAAAGACTTGGCGCTGTGGGTGACGGCTGGAGAGTCGCCATTACCACGCTCATGAACGAAAGGTTGGCTGTGGGTGATGCCAATGGTGTCGATGCCGCCGAAGCCTTCGAGTGGGCTAAGGGACAGGATGATCACGGCCAAGCACTGATAGAAAACCGCGCGGTGCGAGAGTCCATTGCCGACTGGTACTGCCAAGCTAGCGGACTTAAAAACACCAAACTGCGCACCATGTCAGCTCTATCTAAAGGTGACACACCGGGTCCTGAGGCCTCCATTACCAAAGTAGTCAGCGCTAACAAATTGCAGGCTATTGGGAACTTCGGTATCGACTCATTGGACATGGCCGGTATGCTGAAAACCGAACTTTCGGATGTTCATGATTTTCACAATGCCTGGCTGGGCTCAGCGGGTTTACGGATTGCCGGTGGTACCGATGAGATTCTGAAAAACATCATCGCCGAACGGGTTTTAGGATTGCCGCAAGATCCTCGGGCAGATAAAGGTCTAGCCTTTAAAGACATTCCCTCAGGCAGCTAATAAAATCAACATAGGTCTATTAGATTATTAAGGAGTATGCGTGACATGGAAGATACCGAATATGCTGGATTTTGGATAAGGTGTGGAGCCTCGCTCATCGATACATTAATTTTTGTGGTGGTCATCTCAATACCTATGACCCTGATCTACGGTGACAACTATTGGTTCAATTTCCCTAGTGATCAAGTCACGCTAGGATACTGGGATTTCTTACTGACCCAAGTGACGCCTATTGTCGGTACTATTTGGTTCTGGCTGCGCTTTATGGGCACCCCCGGCAAAATGATACTCAATTTAAAGGTCGTCGACGCTGGCAGCGGCGATAAATTGAGCATTGGTCAAGCAATAGGGCGATATCTTAGCTATATCGTCGCGTTTCTACCGCTTTGCTTAGGTATTTTTTGGGTCGGCATAGATAAGCGGAAACAAGGCTGGCACGACAAGCTAGCGGGCACGGTCGTTATTCGCATCCGAACAACGGACCGGGTTAACTTTACGTCAACAAATACTAACAACGAAGAAGTGACTAACTAAAGATCAAGGACTATTAGTAATCATCACAGGATGTGACATATGTTTAATACCACTAAAATATGCCCTTCGTGCCATCAAAAGAAAGTGCAAACCTCAGACAAACTGACTCCCAGTGGCTCTTTTGTGTGGGAAATCTACCGAGTTATTATTCTGTTTGTACCCACTATTATAATAGTGAATTGGTCAAAGTTTTTGATCTTAGCTCAGAATACTCAAACAGGCTTTTTCTTCGGCTTTTTATTGTGCCTCTATCTATTTTTAGCGTACAAAAAATGCTGTCTACCTGAGGCAGTATAAAATTTACACATGCTCGCTATGCAATAGCCATTTCAAAGGGCCAACGCTACACCCTTTCTCTTTTAAAGAGTACTACGATGAGTAATATAAAGCCCGGAACTAAAGCGGGCCTTATAGTAATCACCATAGTCGTTTAATAGTACATTTTTCCCAGACAACACTCATCTAAGGAGATTCATTACTCCGGCCGCATGTGCGGAAACAATAATACATCTCTAATGGAGGGTGAATCAGTGAGCAGCATCACCAGGCGGTCAATGCCTATACCCTCGCCCGCGGTTGGTGGCATTCCGTACTCTAATGCTCGAATATAGTCCGCGTCAAAATGCATGGCCTCATCATCACCAGCATCTTTTTCTGCCACTTGCTGCTTAAAGCGGGCTTCTTGATCTTCCGGGTCATTAAGCTCAGAAAAACCATTGGCTATTTCGCGACCGCCGACGAAAAATTCAAACCGATCAGTGACGAAAGGGTCATCATCATTACGACGTGCCAAGGGTGAAACTTCAGCCGGATACATGGTGATAAACGTCGGTTGCTCTAACAGGTGCTCTACGGTCTTCTCGAATATTTCAATCTGTACCTTACCCAGACCCCAGATATCTTTAAGCGGAATGTGCAAATCCGTGGCAATTTTACGTGCACCAGCTTCATCGCTTAGCTGTTCGGCGCTTATGTCTGGGTTGTACTGCAAAATAGAATCAAACACCGACAAGCGGACAAAAGGGTCGGCAAAGTCATAGTGGATTTCGCTTTGAATCTCTCCATCTGTATCTTTTACTGTGTTAACCACTTTTGTTGACCCCAGCACTTCGGTGGCCATTTTGCGCAACATATCTTCGGTAAGATCCATAAGATCGTTAAAATCTGCGTAGGCTTGGTAGAATTCGAGCATGGTAAATTCAGGGTTATGCCGAGTTGAAAGGCCTTCGTTTCTAAAGTTGCGATTAATTTCATAGACCCGCTCAAAACCACCGACTACGAGACGCTTGAGATAAAGCTCTGGGGCAATGCGTAAATACATGTCGATATCGAGCGCGTTGTGGTGAGTAACAAAAGGCCGTGCCACTGCGCCGCCAGGTATGACTTGCAACATCGGGGTTTCAACTTCTAAATAGTCGGCATCGTTGAGGTAGCGGCGAATAAAGTCGACCACTTTAGAGCGAATACGAAAGGTGTTGCGGACGTCGGGGTTAACAATAAGGTCAACGTAGCGCTGACGATAGCGCATTTCTTGGTCAGCAAGACCATGAAACTTGTCTGGGAGTGGTCGCAGCGCCTTGGTGAGCAGTAAATATTCGTCCATTTGCACATACAAATCGCCCTTGCCTGACTTATGCAGCACACCGGTAATGCCGACAATATCGCCAAGATCTAATGACTTAGCGAAGGGACGTGCCTCTTTGGTCACATACAGCTGAATTTGACCCGAACTGTCTTGCACGACAATAAAAGCACCGCGATTACGAATCACTCGCCCAGCAATGCAAACAACCTTAGCCAATGTCTCCAACTGTTCTTTGGTTTGCTCACCAAAGCCATCTTGCAGTTGGTCTGCACTGTGGAGTGGCTGGAACTGGTTAGGAAAGGTTGGACCTTCATGCGTTCGCAGTTCATCAAGTTTTGCACGGCGTTCGGCAATGAGTTTGTTTTCGTCGTGTTGATCAGTCATGTGTACCCTGTCTATTTTGGTTATGGGTGTCTTAATTATTGTAGAATTTACAGCCCCGCTTTTAGCGATGCGACAATAAATTGGTCTAATTTTCCATCTAATACTGCCTGCGTATTGCGCGTCTCTATGTTCGTGCGCAGGTCTTTAATGCGCGCGTCATCCAATACGTAGGATCGGATTTGACTACCCCAGCCAATATCAGATTTAGTGTCTTCAGTAGCCTGAGCAGCCTCTTGGCGTTTGCTGACTTCTAATTCGTAAAGTCTAGCACGCAACATCTGCCAACATTTGTCACGATTTTGGTGTTGCGATCGCTGGCTCTGGCTTTGCACCACCACACCGGTGGGGGCATGAGTAAGTCGCACTGCAGAATCCGTTTTGTTGATGTGCTGCCCGCCGGCACCCGATGCCCGGTAAGTATCGGTGCGAACATCAGATGGGTCGATGTCAATTTCTATATTGTCGTCAATTTCTGGGGAGATGAACACTGCGGCAAAGGATGTGTGGCGACGGTTTCCTGAATCAAACGGCGATTTGCGCACCAACCGATGAACCCCAATTTCAGTGCGCAACCAACCAAAGGCGTATTCGCCAGTCACTTCAACGGTGGCGCTTTTAATGCCAGCAACATCCCCGGCTGAACATTCTAACAGTTCAGCTTTGAAGCCCTTGTCATCTGCCCAGCGCAAATACATTCGCAAAAGCATTTCTGCCCAGTCTTGTGCCTCAGTGCCGCCAGACCCAGACTGTATTTCTAAAAAGGCACTGTTTTCATCCATCGCGCCTGAGAACATGCGCCGAAATTCAAGCTTAGCGAGCTGAGTTTCCAGCGCGGCCATTTCTGCTTCAACATCTGCCACTGTATCAGCATCGTTCTCTTCCACTGCCATGCCAAGCAGTTCACGGGCATCAGACACCCCCGAATCTAGATCTTCAATGGTTTTAACGACAAGCTCTAAAGAGGCGCGCTCGCGACCTAGCTCTTGGGCCTGCTCAGGCTTGTTCCAAACGTCGGGTTCACCCAGTTCTAGCTCTACTTCAGCGAGGCGATCTTTACGGTTTCCGTAGTCAAAGATACCCCCTCAGCACGTCAGTGCGTGTTTGCAGGTCATCTAAAGCGGTGTAAATGGGGTTAACTTCCATGAGACTAGTGACTACCTTTCGATGGTTAGCTGAACAGTTGACAGTTTTGTAATAGCGCGCATTTTACCCCACCAGAGACAGCACTCCAAGCGAAACAGTCGAGGTTGATTAACCCGTTCCAGTAGCGCACCATTACCCCACGATAATAACAACAAAAGAGGGTTTCAGGATGTTAAAAAAAATACTGCTAGCCATAGCTGTTTTAGTGGCCTATTTACTATTATGGCCCGTTCCGGTGGAACCGGTTAGCTGGGCAGCACCGCTAGACAAGGGCTTTGTGGGTGATTTTGAGGAAAATAAAAAATTGGCCGCCATTGAAATTATTCTGTTGCCGGACACCCATGGACCAGAGGGCTTGGCGCTTCTTGATGACGAGGTTTACGCGGCTACACGCGAGGGCTGGATTGTGCGCTACAACCAGAAAACCGGCGAACAGGTCAAATGGGTCAATACCCAGGGCAGCCCCTTGGGAATAGTCTTTGACGCTGATAACAACCTACTGATCGCGGATGCCTACAAAGGGCTATTAAAGGTCTCGCCAGCTGGTATTATTTCAGTATTGACTCGCACGGTGGATGGGACTGATATTGATTATGCCGATGATTTAGATGTCACTGCGGATGGTAAAATTTACTTTAGCGATGCCTCTACCAAATTTGGTGCGCAGTCAAATGGCGGTACCTATGCGGCAAGCCTGCTGGATACCATGGAGCACGGAGGTCACGGCCGTCTGTTAGTGTATGATCCCGCAGATGAGTCCACCAAACTACTTATGGATGGGCTTAACTTTGCCAACGGAGTTGCGGTGGATGCTGACAGTCAATTTGTATTGGTTAATGAAACCGGGTCTTACCGCATTCATAAGTATTGGTTGCAGGGCGACAAAGCCGGTCAGTCAGAAGTGTTAATCGATAACTTGCCAGGGTTCCCCGACAACGTCGTGCGTGGACGTGACGGGCGCTTTTGGGTAGGACTGGTGTCGCCGCGCAGCAAGCCACTGGATGATCTGTCCATGTCGCCTTTAGTACGTAAGATTTTTCAGCGCTTTCCGCCTTTTATGCGCCCCCAAGCAGTGCCTTATAGCCATGTTTTTGCCATGACTGGCGACGGTGAGGTACTAACGTCATTGCAAGACCCTGAAGGTGTGCACCACACGAATACTGGCGCATTGGAAACCGAGGACTGGCTGTACATAAGTAGTCTACATGCAGATAATTTAGCCAGAATTAGCTGGCAAAATGTTGGCCTTGAGGGTATTAAATAAGTCTATGACCGATAAGCACGCCTCCCTAGCACGGGATCTACAAAACACTTTTTTTGATCGCTTTAAAGATCAGGGCGACTTACATTGCAGCCTAGTGGCGCCCAGCCCACTGCATAACCCTGTGCTGGTTAGCAGCAATGCTTCACTGGCGTTAGAGCTGGGGTTAAACCCTGAGTCTATGACTGACCCAGCAATGCTGCGTCTAATGGCGGGAGATCTTGCAGAGACTAGCTTGCACCCCATAGCGCTGGTCTATTCGGGTCATCAGTTTGGTGTTTGGGCAGGGCAACTAGGGGATGGGCGTGCCATGACACTGGGTGAGCTAGCAGTGGATGATGCCAACGGGCGGTCGCAACTCTGGGACATTCAACTGAAAGGGGCTGGTGCTACGCCCTATTCTCGGTTTGCCGATGGACGTGCAGTATTGCGCTCAAGCATTCGCGAGTACCTATGCTCAGAAGCCATGCATGGCCTGGGAATAGCCACCACCAGAGCGCTGTGCCTAGTTACCAGTGAGACCTCGGTTTATCGTGAAGAAGTAGAGAGTGCAGCAACGGTGTGTCGGGTTGCTCGCAGCCATATTCGCTTTGGCTCCTTTGAGCACTTCCATTATCGCAATCAGCCTGAGGCTGTTAAGGCAATGGCTGACTATGTGATTGCTAGACATTTTCCTAAGTGGGCTGATGAGGATTTACGGTATGCCAATTTGATCAATCACACTGTCACTGAAACAGCCAAAATGATTGCTCACTGGCAGGCGGTAGGTTTCGCTCATGGGGTGATGAATACCGATAATATGTCCATATTGGGGGATACGATTGACTATGGCCCGTTTGGGTTTTTGGATGTTTATAATCCCAATTTCATTTGTAATCATTCTGATGCCAATGGCCGTTACTCCTTTAAAAACCAACCCTCAGTTGGCCTTTGGAATTTAAATGCACTGGCCACATCACTGATGACATTGTTGCCCTCAGAGACGCTGGTGGCCGCACTAAAAAATTATGAGCCTACTTTTCTAACACACTACCGTGATCTTATGGCGACTAAGCTGGGATTGGCGCAATACACTGACAGCGATGAGAGTCTTATTAACCAACTGCTAACACTGATGGAAGAAAATCAGGTTGATTACACTTTATTTTTTAGACAGCTATGCCACTTCTCTGATGAAGATCAAGCGGTTCGCGATCTGTTTGTGGATCGCGATGCATTTGATGCTTGGGCTACATTGTATGGGCAACGTTTGAGTCAGCAACCGCTGTCACATAAAGATCGTTCAAGGGCTATGCTGCAGACCAACCCAAAGTACATTTTGCGTAATTACATGGCCCAGGCAGCAATTGAAAAGGCTGAGCAAGGTGACTATTCAGAGGTTAATCTGCTGCTTGAAGTACTGCAGAACCCCTTTGAGGAACACCCAAAAGCCGAACATTATGCCGGGTTACCCCCTGATTGGGCCGAGGCTATATCGGTGAGTTGTTCCTCATAAATTGGCGCTCAACTACTACTGACTGCGTGCTGTTTTTTACCTTGTAGATAGAGATACAGCGCCGCTGACATTCCTGAGGCACCGGTGATCATGCACATGACGACAATTTGATAACGTACTGCGATCAACGGTGAGACACCGGATAATATTTGGCCGGTCATCATGCCCGGCAGTGACACCAAACCCACCGCTAACAAACTATTGAAAATGGGGATTAAGCCCGCTTTAAAGGCCTGATTGCGCGCAATGGTGGGTGGTGAGCCATGGTCGATTTCCATATGGAGGCGCTCCGCGGCGACACTCACTGCGTTCATTGAGCTGGCAAAGATCATTCCTGCCAGAGGGATCATGGTGTTGGCTTTGTACCAAGGGTCGAGAGTAAGCACAAACAAGGTGATAAAGGCTAAGGTTAACCCACCGCCGCATGAAATAGAAAACAGGGCTCGCCCATAGTCACCCTGGGTCTTGCTTTCTGCGACGGGCCTGAGGGCGATAGAACTGGCAATCAGTAACATGCCGCTTAACAAAGCCAATACTAGTAGAGGGGAATCTACTGCAAAAATCCAGGTCAGTGCATAGCCGATGACAATTAATTGAATCAACATGCGCCCCAGCGCAACAAAACTATCACCGATGGCTAATGACCACCGAAACATGACTATCAAGACCACCAACACGGGTATGAAAGCCAAGGCAACATTAATAATGGGAATAGTGGTCACAGGTATTTTCTCTCAAACGGTAACTGAAGTTTAGTTGATAGACTTTTAGGTTTCACCTATTACGTACTTAGGTATTTGGACTAATAGTGGATAAAAAACTGTTCACCTGGGATTAGTTGCCTTAATCTATGCTCCGGTTTAAATATTAGTCATCTGTAAGTCTGAACAAACAGGGAGTATTGTCATGAGTTACTTGTCCGATAAATTATTGGTCACCGGGTATTTAATGCTGTTGCTATCAGGGACAGTTAACGCCACCGATAAAACGGCTACCACAGAGGCCTCTGTGGATTCAGATGTGGCGCCCCTTTTGGATGTGTATAAAAGCCCCAGCTGTGGCTGCTGCCAAAAGTGGATTGACCATGCCGAACATGCCGGCTTTAAAATTACCGCACACAACACTAATAGCCTCAGCCAAATTAAAGCCGAGCACGGGATATTGCCGCAGTATCAGTCTTGTCACACCGGCATTTCTAAAGACGGTTTTGTATTTGAAGGCCATATACCAGCGAGTATTGTTAAACGGTTTTTAGCCAACCCACCCGAAGGTACTATTGGCCTAGCCGCCCCCGGCATGCCAATGGGCTCACCGGGAATGGAAATGGGTAATAGGCGCGATGATTATGATGTGCTGCTGCTAAACAGCGATGGCAGCTCAACTATTTATGAGCAGATTATTGCCGCCAAGTAGTGTTTAGTAATGCTAGACTAAGGCCATCCTAGACTGCATACGCTGCAAGCAAAAAAATGTGAACTATGTTTCGGACGCCACCTTTGCCATAATGATTACTATGAAAAAAACGCTAGCCATAAGTTGTCTCCTATTCAGTCAGTTTGCCTCTGCCGACGCTGATATATTTTGGCTGTTCAGAGAGATTGATGGGTCAACTAATTGGCAGTACATTGCTAACTTTTCCAGTGGCATTTTCATTATTGCTTTGTTGTTTGTGGTTATTCGACTGTTTTTCAGTCGTCGCGAGGCGCACCAATACAACCGCGAACTGGAGGAAATTCGCGCGCAGCTAGAAAAGCGCGTTGTAGAAAGAACCGCCACTCTAAATGAGTCCAACAGCCTACTCAAAGAAAGCAACCAGGCCTTGGGCGATGAAATTGCCGAGCATTTAAGTACCACCGCGCAATTGCGCCAGTCTGAGTCTTATATCACCGAGATTCTCCAATCAATGCCATTGATGCTAATTGGTCTGGATAAAGACAACCAGATAACCCAGTGGAACCCCCGCACAGAAGAGGTTTCAGGCCTGCAGGCAGATGCCGTTATTGGTCGAGATTTGTGGGAGTCCTATGCAGAGATTACGGTTACGCCTCAGCAAATTGCAGAAGCACATAAAAAACAGTCGGCAGTGTTTATCAAACACAGTCAGCGCGGCCAGTACCACTTTAATATCACTATCTATCCACTCAAAGATCAATCTGTCACTGGTGTTGTTTTGCTGATCGATGATATTACCCAGCAAGTGAACTCTGAGACTATGTTAGTGCAAAAGGACAAAATGTCGTTGATGGGTGAAATGGCATCCACCATGGCGCACGACATTAACATCCCGCTGCGGGCAATGCTTAAGTCGGTGAAGACTGTACGTCAAGGACTGATCGATGAGCCCTTTGATGCTGTTGCTTTGCGGGAAACACTGGAAGATGGGGTGATTAGAGGTCAACAAGCCAAATCTGTGATCGAGAATTTATTAGACTTTTCCGGCAGTGGTGGCGACGCTAAGTCAATGGCAAGCATCCACGACATTATTGAGCACAGTGTAGAGTTAGCAGAAGATGTACTGTCGGTAACTGCGGGTCTGCGCTTTCAGGATATTGAGTTTAAACGTGAGTATGCCGAGAATCTGCCTGACCTACCCTGTTATAGCACCGAACTACAGCAAGTTTTTCTAAGTCTGATTAGACATGCCTGTACGGCGCTGGGGAAGATTGAAGACTTAGATCATGTGCCCTGCATCCGTATCTCCGTTACTCAACTCTATGATGATTTGTGGGTGCGTTTTCAACACAATGGTCAATCGGTCAGTGACCAAGACCAGCAATATTTGTTTGAGTCTTTTACCGCAGATGACAGCGAGGCAAGTCAGTACGAGGCAGAGCAACGCTTGTCATTTACTCACTTCATTGTCACCGAGCAGCACCAAGGCCAAATTGCGGTTATGTCAGAACCAGACCAAGAGACCACCTTCAGTATTCAGCTACCGCTAAAATAGCTCATAGCAGGCAACCGCTACAGACTTCTTAGTACCTCAAGGGGCGGTTGAACGACCACTTTACGGCTGTAACCCACGCCCAGAAGACCAACCAACAAACCGCCTATGACTGGCCCTGTGTACCACAGCCACAGATGCATCGAAAACGGCAGATCAAACATAAAGCGCTGTAGCATTGCCACCGAAAATTCAGCCCCCGCGCTAGCTAAGAGGCCGGCCATAACACCCAGGGTACTAAATTCAATCAGCTGAATGCCCAAAATTAAGCGCCGAGAACTACCCAGGGTCCTCAAGATAGCACTCTCTTGAAGACGCTCAGACATCGACAAGCTCACCGCAGAGAACATGACCAAGATGCCACACCCTAGAATAAGCAGGGTCATTACTTCCAGACCTCGTGTCACTTGGGAGACGATGGTGCGAATTCGGTCGATAATTTTATCTAACTCAACAACTTGAACGGTGGGAAAACCGCGCAATATATCGTTCACCAACAGCTTCTTTTCGGGGGGAATATAAAGACTGGTCATGCTGGTACGCGGATACTCTTCAAGCATGCCTTCTGGGAACAAAAAGTAGAAGTTAGGAGTCATATTGTCCCAATTTAAGGTTCTAGTGCCAATCATCTCGGCTTCAAAAATCAAACCACCGACACTAAAGGTAATACGGTCACCCAACACTAGTCCAAGCTCTCCGGCAAGCTCATCCTCTAAAGACACAGGCGCTATGCGCTGGCCTTCGGCATTAGTTTTGGTGCTGAATTCAGCGAGAACACCAGCATCCCACCACTGCCCTTTGGCTATTTTATTGCCCTCTGGTAATTCGCTTGTCCAGCTCAGATTGAGCTCACGGCGGAAAGATTCATGGCTATCTTTTTGTGTCTCTGTAATCGACTGGTCATTTATTTCGGTCATTCTTCCTCGAACCATGGCATACCAGCCGGCTGTCTCCAGTTCGTTGTCATCCACCAGCTGCCTAACACCCTCCAGTTCATAGGGTGCGACGTTAACCAAAAAATGATTGGGCGCATCTTCAGCCAACTGAAACTGCCACTGGTCAATGAGCGATGTGCGCACCACAACCATAATCATCAGCAGCGCAATAGCGCCTGAAAAGCCAACCATTTGAATTAAGCTCTGCGAACGCCTGCGCCAAAGATTAGACAAGGCTAAACGCCACACACTACCAAGGCGTTGGCCGTAGTTCATGGCCAAACGCAAAAGTGATAAACCGGCGACCACGGAGGCTAGCGCCGTCACACCAAAACCAGCGAGAATAGCCAAAGTCAGGTAAATATTGTTGCTGTACCAAAACAGCAGCCCAGCAATCGCAGTAACCCCCAGTATCACTCGCACTGCAGAGCTTAGTGGTTTCAATACGATATCTTGACGCAGCACGGCAAGCGGTGACTGAGATGGCAAGTGCCAGAGTGCCGGTAGGGTAAAGCCAACCAGACACAACAATCCAGTGGCAATGCCTGTTATCCAAGGGCGCAGGCCCGCCATGGGCAGTTCAATGGGCAACCATTCTCTAACAATGGCAAGTAATAGATGATGAAACAAAAAGCCCACCGCAAGGCCCACCAACGAGCCAAACACACCCATCCACAAACTCTGTTGAAAATATAGGCGCCGCACTCTGGATGCTGAGATACCCCAACTCTTCAATAGCGCGACGGTCTTGGTCTGCCCACTGGCAAAGTGATGGCTGGCTAATGCCAAGGCAATGCTGGCAAGGACTACGCCAATGCTGCCAGCCAGTAAAAGAAAGCGCCGGCCTTTGTCCATGGTGTCAGCAATGCTCGCCTGTGCCTGATCGGGCGTAATCAACCGATCGTGAATATCCAGTTGAGGCTCTAGCCACGCCTTATATTCAGTAAAGGCTTGCTGATCATTGGCGGCCATAAGATAGCGGTAGGTGACCCGGCTGCCTGGCTGAATAACGCCAGTTTCGGGTATGTCCGCATAATTCATTAACACCCGCGCACCAAAGAACGAGTAAGAGCTGCCATCGGGCTCTTCGACTAAAATTTGGCTGACTTTGAGCGAACTATCACCCAGCTCGATAAGATCACCCAGTTTCACGTTAAGTAGCGGTAATAGCCGGGCATCCACCCAGACTTCACCTCTGCTTGGCCCGTAAGTCACCGATTCAATTAAAGTAGCATCTCGGGTAAACGGGGTGGTCGAGCGTTTGATTTCACCGCGCAATGGATAGTTGGGTTGCACTGCCTTTATCGAAGCCAGATGCAGCTCATCGCCAAAGAAAACAATCGAGGCAAAGCCCATTATTTTGGCCGTAGATACATTTAGGCGATCGGCCTCGGCCTCCCATTCTGCAGGGGCTTCTTTACTACTGCGTACCACTAAGTCGGCGGCGAGAAAGCTACTGGATTCCTGCGTCAGCGCTTTGTCGATGCGCTCGGCCAACAATGACACCGAGGTCACTACGGCAACCGCTAAAATTAGCGACCACAGGATGAGCCCAAGTTCGCCGCCGCGCCAGGTGCGAATGAGCATGCGTAGAGAAAGCATCAACTCACCTTTTTCGTAGTTGCTGCACCATCAGTGTCTACCTGACGTCCGGCCTGTAACTGCATAGTGCGGTGACAGCGCGCTGCCAAATTCATTTCGTGGGTCACCAGAACCAGTGTTGTCCCCTCTTCTCGATTGAGGTCAAAGAGTAGGTCATTAATAATTTCTCCGGTGGCTGTGTCCAGGTTGCCGGTGGGCTCATCAGCAAACAATATAGTGGGTTTACAGGCAAAAGCACGGGCTACCGCAACACGCTGTTGCTCGCCCCCTGACAACTGACGAGGGTAGTGGGTGGTGCGGTGATCTAGACCCACTCTGTCTAAATAGGTTTTGGCGGTGGCCAAGGCATCAGCATCACCGTTGAGCTCTAATGGCAGAGCGACATTTTCTAAGGCGGTCAACCCCGGCAACAGATGGAAAGACTGAAATACAAATCCAACATCTTTGGCACGAACCTGTGCTCTACCCTCTTCATCCATGGCAGTAATGTCTTGCCCGTTGAGTGCAACCGAACCCGAACTGGGTAAATCAAGGCCCGCTAAAATGCCTAACAGCGTGGACTTACCCGACCCTGATGGCCCGACAATCGCCAAGGTCTCACCATCCGGTAGTGAAAGATTAATCTGTTCAAGAATATCCAGCGTACCCTCTGCTGTGACCACTTGCTTACATACGTTATTCACTTGAATCATTGATCTGTTCCATTTATTGCAAAATCGCTTACACTTCCGCTACAGATTTTTATGGAAGTACAATCGGGAATTTTTATGCGCACTACTTTAAAACGCCTATGTTGCCTGTTTATCTTACTGGGTGCCAACACTTATGGATCAACTCTGCTGGTTCTAGGCGACAGTTTGAGTGCCGGCTATGGGATTGATCCGAAAAACGGCTGGGTTAATCTTTTACAAGATGATCTTGGCGATGAGCACAGAGTGGTTAACGGCAGTATCAGTGGCGACACGACCGGTGGTGGTTTAGCGCGCCTGCCGCTGCTACTAGAAAAATTCCAACCTGATTTTGTAATCCTCGAGTTGGGTGGCAATGATGGGCTTCGCGGCCAGCCGCTAAAGTTAATGAAACAGAATTTAGCCTCTATGATCGCGCTGTGCGCAGAGGCGAACGCCGTACCAGTGCTATTTGGCATGCGTATACCGCCAAACTATGGTCGCCGCTACACCATGGCCTTCGCTGCGGTTTACGATCAATTGGCGGATGAAACCGACACCGTGCTGATTCCTTTTCAACTTGAAGATCTCGCCATCACCGAGGGCATGATTCAGCAAGACGGACTGCACCCCACAGAGAAAGCTCAACCGGCTATAAAGGCCGTTGTTGCTCAGATTATAAAGCCTCTGGTTCAGCGATAGAAGCGGCTAGCTTTGTTGGGCAGTGTAACTAAATCTGGTTTGATCTGGACTTTAGACAAAGCTAGGGATGTTCGATGGCGTCCCCAGATGATTTGAGGAATGTTTTTAATTGCGAAACCAAGCCGCCCACTAAGATTAACCCACAACCAATCAGTTCCGTGGTGGTGAGATACTCATTGAGCAACCACCAGCCGCCAATAGCCGCAAATACCGCTTCAAAGCTTAAAATGAGGGCTGTGTGCGAGGCGGGTGCGGTACGCATACCAATGACTTGCAGAGAAAAACCAACACCGGAAGATAGGACGCCAACAAACAACAGTGACACCACAGCCGCCTTGACAGCCTGCCAATCCCAGACTTCAAAGATGACCATTGCCACACCGCTTATCACAGCGGCAATGGCAAATTGTAAAAACATCAGCCGAAAAACAGAGATTTGATTGGCCACTTTACCGGTGTAGATAACGTGCAGAGCCCAAACCACTGAGCTGATTAATATGAGCCCATCACCTAACAGAAAATTTGCCGCTTCGATTTGCGCCAGAAAATATAACCCAAACAGCGCAAACATCACTCCCAGCCAGGTTTGCCATTCTGTTTTACTGCCCATCAAGAGGCCAATAATGGGCACGAAGATAATATAGACCCCGGTCAAGAACCCTGCACGCGCGACAGTGGTGTAAAGTAAGCCTGCTTGTTGCAGAAGCATGCCTACGGCCATAATAACGCCTAGCTGCAAGGCTTTTTTATCTACCGCTTGGTACACAAAGACCTTTTTAGGTTTTTCCATCAGATACCAGATCGGTAATATTGCCACAGCGGCGATAACAAAACGTCCAAAAACGAAGGTGATGGGGCCCACATGATCCATAGCCGTGCTTTGAAAAACAAATGCAAAACCCCATATAAAGGCAGTCACGAGCAGCAGCAGATCTGCGCGGAGGTCGGCTTTAAGACTCATAGTAATTTCTTCTTAGTCGCCTGAGACTGGCATCATATGTTGGACCAGCAGTTGCAGTTTTTGCTGTCCTCGAAACTCATTAATATCAAGCCGATAAACGCATCGAGCCTGCTGAACCTGGTTGTTTGGCCAACACTCAATATCCATATTAAAATAAATCGCATCGATAGATACTTCCGGCGCTGATGGATGACTTAAGACAAGCTTAAGATGATTCTCGCCCACTACACGCTGCTGGTTAATCAGAAAGATACCTTCAAAGCATGGCTCTGGAAATTGCTGCCCCCATGGCCCTGCCTCGCGCAAATTTTCTGCGGTGTACATGCTAATCTGATCCGAAAGAAGATTGCCGTCAGTGATGATTTTGGCGTTCAAATCCTCTGGGTTGAGAACTTTTTCCACATGTGCCTGAAACGCCTCAACGAACAACGCTAAGTTTTTTTCCTCTAGGGTTAAACCAGCGGCCATGGCATGCCCACCAAACTTACTAATCAGCCCTGGATTCTGAGTCGCCACCGCATCCATGGCATCTCTGATATGCAACCCGGGTATCGATCTGGATGAACCTTTTAAACTACCGTCATCCGCCCGCGCGAAGGCAACCACTGGCCGATGATGCTTTTCTTTTAACCGTGAAGCCACCAAGCCAACAACACCTTGATGCCAATCAGGACGGAATAAGCATAGTGCTGAAGGCAAATGCTCTGAATCTAGTGTCAACTTATCCAGCTCCATCATTGCCTCTTGCTGCATTCCCTGTTCGATGGAGCGACGGTCTTTATTCAGTTGATCCAGTGATTCAGCCGTCTGCATGGCCTCTCTGAGGTCGTCGGTCAATAGACATTGGATGCCCAATGAAATGTCATCCAAACGCCCTGCCGCATTGAGTCGAGGTCCTATAGCAAAGCCTAAATCTGTGGCTACCAAACGCTGAGGGTTTTTACCTGCAATACGCAGTAGTGCCTGGATACCGGGACGACAACGACCCGCGCGAATGCGCAACAAACCCTGATGGACCAGCGCACGATTGACCTGGTCTAGGGGAACCACATCGGCAACAGTGCCCAACGCCACCAAGTCCAACCAGGCGGCCATGTTGGGTTCTTCAATACTATTGTCGCCAAACCAGTCAATACTGCGCAGCGCTTTGCGTAAACCACTGAGCAGGTAAAAGGCGACCCCAACCCCGGCTAAGTTTTTAGCGGGAAAGGCACAGTTGGGCTGGTTGGGGTTAATGATTGCCCAGGCATCGGGCAGTGTTTGTCCGGGCAAATGGTGGTCGGTGACAATGACATCAATACCCAAACTAGCGGCATGAGTCACGCCCTCTATACTGGAGATACCATTGTCCACGGTAACAACCAGTTGCGGTTGATATTGGGTAGCAAGGTCAACAATTTCTGGCGTTAGGCCATAGCCATAATCAAAACGGTTGGGCACCAAAAACTCGAGCTTATGAAATCCCATGGCCCTCAATGCCAACATCATCAGTGCAGAGCTGGTAGCGCCATCGGCGTCAAAATCACCCACAATGACTATCTGCTGATCTTCTTTGAGTGCAGTTATTAATCGTTCTACCGCTTCAGGCATACCCTTTAGCAGACTTGGTGAAGGTAAGCACGACAGCTGCCTATCTAGTCCTGACTGGCTATTTACGCCTCTAGATTGGTAGATTCTCTGTAGCAGAGGGTCTAGCTGAGGCGAAAAGTCAGCGTCGTCTAAATTGAACGATCTAGATTGTATTTGCATGATCTATGTCAACAACGGCTTAATTTTACGCTCAAGCCATTCTAGGAGAATTTGATTGGTTTTTTCAGGTTCTTCTTGCTGAATCCAGTGGCCACAGGCCAAGGTCTTAACCTCTAAATCTAATACCGTATCGGTCATATCTACTTTGGGCACCATGTCATATTCACCATAAATCATCAGTGAGGGAAGTTCTATGGTCTGTTTGACATGTGCCATGGTCTCCCAGTTACGGGTGAAATTTCTATACCAATTACAGGGCGCCACAAAACCACCTTGAGCAAACGCCTCGACGAAGACCATCAGCTCTTCTTCACTGAGCATGAGTTCACCACGACTATTATCTACCTCTGCTGAGCGTACAATATTATAGCCATCCGGCTGAAAGGTACCCTTTTCTAACCAGTGTTTAGTTCGATAGAGGTTGGTTAAGACTCGCTTGGGGTTGGTATCAAAAGAACGCGCGGCGACCTCAGGGTGACGGTTAAAGTGTACCAAATAAAAATCTTCACCCAGCATCTTTTCCCAAAATGCCACCGGTTCAGCCGGCTCTCGAGCCTTGAAAGGAACCGACATGTTTGCCAGCCCAATCATACGCTCGGGATTTAGCAATGCATGCTGCCACAGCATAATGGCGCCCCAGTCATGCCCCACATAGATGGCACGATCAATACCGAGGGCATTAAGAAGGCCATTTTGGTCATCGGTGAGATGATGTATATCATAGGCATCTACATCAAGCGGTTTACTGGAGCCACCATAGCCTCTCTGATTGGGAACAATACAGTGGTAACCGGCTGCAACCAGCGCGGGAATTTGATAGCGCCAACTGTAGGCCAATTCGGGCCAGCCGTGACAGAGAACAATGGGAATGCCACCCTGCCCAGCCTGGAATACCTCAAGCTCAATGCCATTGGTTTTAATCATGGTTGGCGACGGCATCGGTAGAGCATGTAACATTGCAGGCCTCCGAACGGCGGTGGATATTAGATAAGTCTAGAGGTACCCTTGTTGCTTGCCAATATACCAGCTGATAATGCCAAGCGCGGATACCACAACCCAGAGCACACCCAGTAGACGCCAAGGGCGAAAAGGTTGTCGCTCGCTTGTATTAAAGCCACTCTGTAAGTAGTTGTCGACGTGTTCTTGGTCTTCTTTGGATAACTTTTTTTGTTCCAACATTCTCTGATCTCACTCTACGTTTTGAGAGCTTACGTCTCGCCAGCCATTACAGACTTTAAACTGAAATGTTATTAGCGATGAAAGCTTGTACTGCCAATGGGTCATTATCTAAAATGGTAAAACTCTCTTCACGCTCAAAAAGATCGGCCAAATGTTCAGGCAACTCAGGATCTTTAGGGTAGCCCGCCGCCTTTACTGCATCCGGAAACTTAGCCGGATGAGCAGTGGCCAGCGTTACCATAGGGGTATCACAATCTGTGCGACATGCTCGGGCTGCAGCTAGGCCAATAGCGGTGTGTGGGTCGAGCAGATAATCAATGTCTTGATGGGTCTCTCGAATGAGATCTACCATGCCCTTGTCATCGCAGCGAAAGCTGGTGAATAACTGTCGTGCGTTAGTCAGGGCAGACTCGCTCAATTGCATCGAGCCGACTTTTGCATCGCGCATCAGTTGCGTAATGGCGGCACCGTCGCGATCATAAAGATCAAACAACAGGCGCTCAAAATTACTCGAAATCATAATGTCCATACTGGGAGCTAAGCTTTGTTCCAGCGGCCGCGTGGTGTGGTCATTGTCGCTGATGCAACGATGTAAAATATCATTTTGATTAGTAGCAATAACTAACTGCTTAATGGGCAGACCCATTTTATGCGCCAAATAGCCGGCAAAAATATCACCAAAATTGCCCGTGGGTACTGAAAACGAAACCGCCTGATCCGGACCACCAAGTTTAAGTGACGCCCAAAAATAATAGACTATTTGAGCCATAATTCGCGCCCAATTGATCGAATTTACCGCGACCAGCTGGCGTCCATCGGGCAAAAATGATTGATCCGAAAAGCTGGCTTTGACCATATTTTGGCAATCATCAAAATTGCCATGCATGGCAATATTGTGAATATTATCAGCGCGAACGGTGGTCATTTGACGCCGTTGTACCTCAGATACCCGCTCGTGTGGGTGCAGTATAAAGATATCAATATTGTCACACCGCCGACAGCCTTCAATAGCTGCAGAGCCTGTATCACCTGAGGTTGCACCCATAATAACGACTTTTTGCTGACGTTTTTCTAAGGTGTAATCAAGAAGATTACCCAAAAACTGCAGGGCAAAGTCTTTGAAGGCTAGGGTCGGGCCGTGGAACAATTCCAAGATCCATTCGTTAGTACCGGTTTTCACCAAAGGCGCAATATCATCGTGACGAAAGGTGGCATAAGATTTGGTAATGAGTTGCTCTAAATCCTGCTCTGGAATAGCTCCATCAACGAAGGGAGATATGATCTTTAAGGCTAATTCTTGATAAGACAGTGCAGACCAAGAGGCAATCTCTTGTGCACTAAATTTAGGCAGTTGCTCTGGAACGTAAAGCCCACCATCAGGCGCCAACCCGGTGAGTATTACTTCTTCAAAACTTTTTGGCTGTCCACCACCACGGGTACTGATGTATTTCATTTAAAATTTTCCTAATAACAACCAACGATCAATATGCAGTTTAGCGCCCAATCAAACTTGATCTAAATATTCAACGCGGATAAAGCTAACTTCTCCACGCACTGTTTCAAGCTGCTCAATATGGGTTACAGCTTCATTCAGAAACTTCTCTTTAGTCACATTGGTCAAAATAATAACGTTAACGTAACGCTCACCCGCAGGCTGTTCACGCTGAATAATAGCTTCAATGCTAATACCGGCATCGCCCATTATTTTAGTCACATCTGATAATACACCGGGTTTATCTAACGCTGAGAAGCGAATATAAAACCCAGTTTCAACATCTTCAATATCCATGATGGTGCGCGGCTGTATTGCTGATGAGTTACACCCAAGGCCGGGCACCCAAGAGTCGGGGTAGGAGTCCATTACTCGCGCAACGTCAACGATGTCGGCGATGACTGCTGAAGCCGTTGGCTCAGCACCCGCACCGGGGCCATAAAATAAGGTAGTACCCACGGCATCGGCATTGACCATAATGGCATTAGCGACATCATTTACCCCTGCGATGAGAGAACGCTCAGGGACCAGGGTAGGATGTACTCGCAACTCAACACCGGCGTCGCTTTGGCGCGCAATACCGAGATGCTTAATGACGTAGCCGAGTTCTCTGGCATAGGCCACATCCTGGGGCTCTAGCTGAGTGATACCATCTGTAAACAGCCCATCTAGAGATAGTGGCATGGCAAACGCGATGGAGGCTAAGATAGCCAGCTTATGCGACGCATCTATGCCCTCTACATCAAAGGTTGGATCTGCCTCTGCGTATCCCTTAGCCTGAGCCTCGCTCAACACATCAGCAAACTCTCTACCCTTGGTGTCCATCTCTGACAAAATAAAATTAGTAGTACCGTTAATGATGCCCGCCAACCAATTGATTCGATTTGCGGACAGGCCTTCACGGAGTGCTTTAATAATCGGGATACCGCCGGCAACAGCTGCTTCATAGCATACCATTAGCCCTCGAGCTTCTGCTTGCGCAAAGATAGTCCCACCATGCTCGGCGATTAATGCTTTGTTGGCGGTAACCACATGCTTACCATTCTCAAGCGCTAACATGACCAGGTCATAGGCAACAGTCGTGCCGCCAATCAGTTCAACGACGATATCAATATCAGGGTTTTTGGCTACCTCAAAAATGTCACGGGTAATGTGAGCGGCGCTTAGATCACAGGCTGCATTGTCGCGGCGACAACCCACCTGAGCGATGCTGATTTGACAATTAGATCTGGCATTAATAGCCGCTAAATTGCGCGACACTACATTAAAAACACCGGAACCTACCGTGCCTAAACCACAGAGGCCTACCTTGACTTCTCTCACTACATTTCCTCAGACTATTTGTAAGATTTTGTCACGCTGGAGATAACCACGTGAAACACTATGATTTTATACTATTTGACAATTTATTCAGACTTATTCGTTCAATCAGACTAAGAATCCAAACCTAAAATTTTCGCCAACTCATCGGCCTTTTTATAGCCCGGCAGTAGACTGCCATCCATTAATATAATGGCGGGTGTGCCTGTAACGCCCAACCTCGCGCCCAGCTCAAAATGCTCGGCCACGGGATTGTCTTCGCAGACTGCGATGGGATCATCATTACCGTTTTTGAAACGCGTCAGACTCTCTTGAGAGTTGGCTGAACACCACGCTGTGGCAATTTTGTCGTAGGCCTCTGAAGGAATTCCAGCCCTTGGATAGGCTAAATATCTCACCTCAATACCCAGTTGATTCAGCTTGGGAACTTCTTTGTGGAGTTTACGACAAAACCCACAATCGATATCAGTAAACACATTTACAATCGCCTTGGTCTCACCAGCGGCTTTAAAAATAGTCATGGTATCGGTGGACATGTTGGCAAAAACTTTTTTACGCTCTGCATCAAGTTTTAAACTACGTATATCAACAAACTGCCCGACCTTGACCTTGTATAGATTACCATCAAAGAAAAAACTCCCATCCTCGGTCACATACAGCATTGGCCCGCCTTCTACCTGGACCTCATAGAGGGACGGAATCACTGATGGGCCAACAAAACGATAGTTAAGCTCTGATCTTGCAGACTTCAATTTAGCGACTATGTCGGTTGCCAGCACATCATTGGCGCTTTCTGCTAGTGCAGCGCTAGAAAAACTGCAAGCTAGTAAAAAAAATCCGACTAATCGTTTTGAATAAAATTCCATTTAGCTGTTTCTCAGATATATTATATTAAAAGAGTTTAAGGGCTTTTGACCACATGAAAACTCAACAGGCTGTAGCTGCTGAGTGGGTTAATGACCTCTATATTGCATCTTCACCAGTTTCGCCAGTGCGTATTCTTATCACTTCATCAAGGGAGGAAATGAAAATTTTGCCGTCACCAATTTTCCCGGTGGCTGCCGCCTTTGTAATAGCCTCAACCGTGCTATCAACCATAGCGGTAGAAATGGCAATCTCAAGTTTAATTTTGGGTAAAAAATCAACAACATATTCAGCACCACGATATAGCTCTGTGTGGCCTTTTTGGCGACCAAATCCTTTGACTTCCGTAACAGTGATTCCTTGGACACCGATATCGGCCAACGCTTCACGTACATCGTCAAGTTTAAAGGGCTTAATTACTGCGGTAATGAGTTTCATAATTAAATTCTTCCGAACAAATGATTTATGACACGAAAGATACCTGTTTTTGGCTAAGATTGCATCAATGCAGGGAGAAAAATTTAACCGCCAAGGCTTTTTATTCGCCAAAAAAAACCGGGACATAAAGTCCCGGCTCTTTAACTAACAATAACCTATCAAGATTTTGAACTGGTAAATTCAGGATAAGCTTCCATTCCACACTCGGACACATCAACGCCTTCGAATTCCTCTTCTGCACTGACTCGAATACCCATAATTGCTTTCAAAATACTCCAAACAATATAGCTAGTACCAAACACCCAAACAAAGATAGTCGCGGCACCAATCAGCTGGCCTGAAAACGAAGCAGCATCATTTGTAAATGGAACCAACAATAGCCCTAACAATCCAACCACACCGTGAACTGAGATAGCGCCGACAGGATCATCAATTTTCATTTTATCTAAGGCCAGAATACTAAAGACAACCAAGATACCGCCCATTCCACCAAACAATGTAGCCTGCAAAGCAGTTGGAGTAGAAGGCTCAGCAGTAATCGCGACTAACCCAGCCAATGCGCCGTTCAGTGCCATCGTCAAATCAGCTTTACCAAATAAAACCTTAGCAATGATAAGTGCAGCAATCAAACCACCACTAGCCGCGGCGTTGGTGTTCATAAACACAACAGCAACTGAATTAGCGCTTTCAACCGACGCGGTAGCTAAAACTGAACCACCGTTGAAACCAAACCATCCCATCCACAGAATAAAAGTGCCTAAGGTAGCCATCGGCAGGTTGGCACCAGGAATGGCATTGATTGATCCGTCAGTACCGTATTTGCCTTTACGAGCACCCAGTAATATAACTCCCGCTAAAGCGGCAGATGCACCGGCCATATGAACAATGCCTGAGCCAGCGAAGTCAGAGAAACCTAGGTCGCCCAAAGTGTACATTCCAAACACAGAAGCACCGCCCCATGTCCACGCACCTTCCATCGGATAGATAAAGCCTGTAAGCACGACAGCAAAGGCCAAGAAAGCCCAAAGCTTCATTCTTTCAGCAACAGCGCCTGACACGATTGACATCGCCGTGGCAACGAAAACCACCTGGAAGTAAAAGTCGGCTGATGGCGCATAAGTTGCGGGCTCTTCCATACCTGTGGCTCCGTCTCCTACAATGCCATCTAAAAACATCGTAAAGTCACCGCCGCCGTACATAATCGAATAACCACAAATCATATACATGGTGCATGCAACGGCATAGAGAGCGATATTTTTGGTTAAAATTTCAGTGGTATTTTTGGAACGTACCAAACCAGCCTCGAGCATCGAGAAACCCGCTGCCATCCACATCACGAGCGCTCCGCAGATCAAGAAATAGAAGGTGTCTAAAGCGTACTGTAATTCAAATATTTCGTTCATGTCCTATTCCTCAGGTTAAATTGCGTCTGAACCAGTTTCACCGGTTCGAATTCGAATGGCATCGTCAAGTTGACTGATGAAGATTTTACCGTCGCCAATCTTTCCCGTTGCAGCCGCTTTTGTTATCGCCTCAACGGCACTTTCTACCATCTCATCATTCAGGGCGACTTCGACTTTCACCTTGGGTAAAAAGTCGACAACATACTCAGCACCTCTGTAGAGTTCGGTATGCCCTTTCTGACGACCAAAGCCTTTAACTTCAGTCACAGTCACTCCGGACACACCAATTTCGCCCAATGCTTCGCGCACTTCATCTAATTTAAAGGGCTTAATCACTGCCGTAATTAGTTTCATATTTATTTCTCCTTGTAGAGTGACCGAAGTCACTCAGGTTATTTTCCAAATTTAAACGTTACAGCGACTTCGAAAAGGTGACTGCAAATTCGGCATCCGCATCTAGTGCGCCGCTACCTGAAGAGTCAATAAAGCTGAAGTCAATACCAATACCCGCCATCTCGGTACTCAATGATATTGAGTAATCATCAATTGCATCCTCGAAAACTGCGTCATAGGCCACGCTATCACCGGAATCCATAGATCCATAGTGGAGCCCAAGGCTAAAATTTTCACTGAGCGTGAAGCCATAATCGATATAGAAATACGTGGTCTCGCCAGTAGAGTCGAAGTAATCATCTGAGTAGTTGAAGCCTACGGTGGCATCGCCAAAAGACACGCTTCCATAAAGCTCTTCAAAGTCCAAAGACGTATCGCCAGGGTAACCATAGAACAAATAGCCAACGTCATAACTTACTGCTTCACTGAATGATCCACCGTAACCTGCGTAGTAATCCAACTCAGGGCCATTACTAAAATCGATACTTGACGCCCAGGTTCCAACGTAAAACCCACTTTCAAAGGCTACATCAAAGCCGCCTGAGAGTGCTTCGCCGCCTGACTGATCAACACCACGAAAGAAATATTCAGATCCCAACGCCACGTTTCCTGATACTTCGGCAGCCATGCCGGTTACAGCTGTCATCATCGTCGCTGCTGCTATTACTGTTTTTAATGCTTTCATGTACTCATCTCCCAAGATGTTTAAAAAGTTAGATTATTTTCTCCGCCTTCCGAAAGGCAATAATCACGTTGCATATTGCGTGCCAAGTCTCAATATTGATCTCAGCAGGTGAAATGTGATGGCTAAATGTAATTTTTGCGCCATTATGGTGCGAGACTGTAATCAGCAAAGATGATTGGTGCACCACAATAGTTAAGGCGTTTGCTTAATGGCGTTATTTAGGAAAGTGCTTAAAATATGCTGACAGAAGTCTCTTAATTGGGAATAATGAGACTCAAGACCGAGGAAACAGACAATGGATCACCAAGACTTTTATAACCGATTTACCGCTAATCTAGAGCAGACATTCGTTAGTGGTCAGGCCATCGGCGAAGAAATTCAGCAGCTATTGCATGTCGCAATGAATAAAACCTTAGCCGGATTGGACATAGTATCTAGGGAGGAATTTGATACGCAACAGACTGTGCTAAAACGCTCTAGACAAAAAATTGATCTGCTGGAGCAACAGCTCTTGGAAATGGAACAGATCGTCAAAAAATTAGCGCCCTAGAATTAGCGCGTAGAAGGTACTATAGTTAATGACGGTTGGTACATACATGGAGGTATGTTATGTCACTCGCGGTTGTTCAAAGTCGAGCCAAACTTGGTATCGAGGCCCCGGCAGTTTCGGTAGAGGTACATCTATCCAACGGATTGCCGGCCTTTAATATTGTCGGACTCCCCGAAACCTCTGTTAAAGAAAGTAAAGACCGCGTGCGCAGCGCCATTATTAACTCATATTTTGAGTTTCCTGCCCGGCGAATTACAGTCAATCTCGCGCCTGCCGATATCCCCAAAGAGGGCAGTCGGTTTGACCTTGCTATCGCCATTGGCATTCTTGCCGCCTCAAAACAGATACCGGTTGAGCATCTAGAGGACTATGAATTTATCAGTGAGCTAGCCCTTTCTGGCGATATGCGCTCAATAGAGGCGCTACTGCCATCGGCACAAGGTTGTGCCGCTAAAGGCAAACAGTTGATTGTTGCTCAAGCCAATGCTGACGAAGCAGCCTTAGTAGAGTCGCTGAGCGTATTACCGGCCAAGCATCTGCTTGAGGTATCTGCGCATTTACACCAGAGGACATTAATTCAACCTTGGATTAAATCCGCAGCTCAGCCCCAGAAGGAACATCAACAGCTCAGAGATATTATCGGTCAAATGCATGCTAAAAGAGCCATGGAGGTGGCCGCTACCGGTGGCCATCACTTACTACTTTATGGCCCGCCAGGCACTGGTAAAACCATGCTGGCCAGCCGCTTGGCGGGGATTTTACCACCACTGTCTAACACTGAAGCTATGCAGGTAGCATCGATTCATTCGGTAGCAGGCAAAGGCCTTAGAGAGGATATATGGTCCCGACCCTTCAGAGCACCTCACCACACTGCGTCTGCTGCAGCGCTTGTAGGTGGTGGGGGCACCCCGAAACCCGGTGAAATATCACTAGCTCATCAGGGGGTACTATTTCTCGATGAATTACCGGAATTTTCACGTAGTGTTTTGGAAGTACTGAGAGAACCTTTGGAATCGGGGCAAATTTTAATTTCAAGAGTAGCCGCGCAAACAAGTTACCCTGCAAATTTCCAGTTGGTGGCCGCCATGAACCCTTGCCCCTGCGGTTATCTGGGCTCTAAACGATGCACCTGTAGTCTCGACCAAATTAGCCGTTATCAGCACAAGATCTCAGGTCCATTGCTAGATCGTATCGATTTACAGGTGCAGGTGTCGGCGATTGAAAATCAACAATTACTCGATCAAGACCGAAAAGTTGAAGGTGACAGTAATCAGCAAATACAGCTTCGGGTTTGCAAAGCGCGTGATGTGCAGGTGCAGCGACAGGGAAAGATCAATACCTATTTAACCAGCCAAGAACTCAACCAAGTATGCCCTCTAAATAGCGAACTAAAGGCCCTGTTAGACCAAGCTATCGATCGATTTGGGCTATCGACTCGCGGTTTTTATCGCGTATTAAAGGTGGCCCGCACTCTTGCTGATCTGGCCGACATCAGCCACCCACAATTGCCTCAATACCAAGAGGCACTGAGCTATCGATCAACAATAGATAAGCGCACTGAAATCAAGTCTTAATCATCCTTACTGGTAGTGTAACCCCGCACTGAAAACAGTACTCAGCCTCAGCGTGATGGCCAATACGATTACAGACATTGCATTGTCGATTATTACTTTCTGTGATCATCTCGCGGGCAATTTCAGCAGTAAATATACCGGTGGGAATAGCAATGATACTGTAGCCAGTGAGCATGGCCATAGTCGCGATAATTTGCCCAATCACGGTTTGTGGGGTGATATCCCCATAACCTACCGTCGTTATAGTCACAATAGTCCAATAGATACTGCGGGGGATGCTACTAAACCCATTATCAGGGCCTTCTACTAAAAACATTAGACTGCCGAATATTACGCAGAGCACTAGCACTACGGTGAAGAATACCAACACTTTGCGTCGTGCTGCATACATAGAGCGCAGCAACAGATTGGCCTCTGACAAGTAACGAACCAATTTAAACACCCGAAAAATACGCAGTACTCTTAATAGTCGCACCACTAACCAGTAATTAGCTCCGGGGAACAATAGCGCCACATAGGTGGGGATAATTGATAACAGGTCAACCAACCCATAAAAGCTAAAAATATAACGCAATGGTTTGGGTGATGAGTAAATACGCAGTAGATATTCCATCGAAAACAGCAGCGTGAAGGCCCACTCAATCTTAAATAACCAGGCACCATATTGCGCCTGTAAAGATCCGATAGATGAAAGAACGACCGCGAGCACGCTCAATAGAATAAAATAAATTAGTGCAATATCAAAGCGCTGACCCGCGGCGGTATCAGTACCAAAGATAACTCTGTAGGTTTTTTCTCTAAAAGATGGTTTAACCATTCCATGCACCTTGATAAAATTCAATACTGGCATTGTAGGCAGTAATAGGCCATTAAACTAACACCAAATTGTGTTGGTTTCTGCAAGCCTGTTTACCAACGCCTATTACTGGTCGTTTAGGCCTCCGGCCGGTGTTAGTATTACCACCAACGATGCATCCCCGAATACTTGAAAGTTTAAAATAATGGAATCCATGCAATGATCAATCAAACAATGTCCGCCAAAGACTGGTCAATGCTATTAATGCTGTCATTCCTGTGGGGTGGCTCATTCTTTTTTATTGGTGTCGCAGTAACAGAATTACCGCCACTGACCATCGTTACACTCCGGGTGGGTCTTGCTGCGATTATATTATGGATTTTCTTTCTTGTTTCGGGTCAAGAAGTCCCTAAATCCTTTAGCTTGTGGCGAACATTTTTTGTTTTAGGGCTGCTCGGCAATGCGATCCCCTTTTCGCTTATCGTGTGGGGACAAAACCACATCACCTCAGGTCTTGCATCAATCATCAATGCGACAACGCCATTATTTACAATACTAATTGCAGGTGCGCTGTTATCCGATGAACGCATAACAGCTGGAAAACTGTTTGGAGTGGCGCTGGGGTTGTCCGGCGTGGCGGTGCTAATCATTGGACCGTCGGGGCTCATAGAAGTTAGGTCCGATACTACTGCTCAACTCGCGGTGGTCGGTGCCGCCATATCCTATGGTTTTGCTACTGTTTATGGACGACGTTTTAAAGCTATGGGGGTTAGTCCATTGACCACGGTTATTGGACAGGTCACTACCGCAACTATTATTTTGCTGCCATTGGCGTTCATTTTTGAACGGCCCGATCAGTTAGCTAATCCAAGTATCAAGGTTTGGTTAGCTGTATTGTCCCTTGCGGTTTTTTCAACCGTATTAGCCTATGTGTTATTTTTCCGCATACTGTCCTCTGCAGGTGCTACTAATGTGGTACTAGTGACCTTTTTGGTGCCCATTACTGCAAGTCTGCTGGGCTGGCTGATACTCGATGAACAGCTATATGTTGAACATTTTATGGGTATGGCCTGTATAGGATTAGGTTTAGCCTCTATAGATGGCCGGCTTTGGCGTAGTGCTAAAAACTTAATAACCCGCTACTGATTATGCCAAATAATCAGATACATTAGGTATGCCAACCATTCACCGCTAAACTTTCACTTGAGACTTGAGGCTCGCACAATGAACCCACCACTGAACCAACTTAGTATCGAAATCACCCAACCGGGGGGGCCAAATGTACTGCAAGCGTGCCAGAGACAAACACCCTCACCAGATGCTAGCCAAGTGCTCATTGAGGTTGCAGCGGCCGGGGTCAATCGTCCCGATGTTTTTCAACGCCTTGGCTTTTATCCGCCACCCCCAGGAGTGACTGATATTCCGGGGCTGGAAGTATCCGGAACTATTGTCGCAATAGGATCGGCTGTGACTCGCTGGGCACTAGGTGATGAGGTCTGCGCGCTGCTCCCAGGCGGCGGCTATTCGCAGTATGCGGTTGCTGAGGAGTCTCTGTGTTTAAGTATTCCCCGGGGACTTTCACTGATTGATGCCGCGGCACTTCCAGAGACCTGTTTTACCGTGTGGCACAATTTGTTTGAGCGCGCTGAACTAAAAGCGGGTGAATGGTTGTTGGTACATGGAGGTGCAAGTGGCATTGGTACTACTGCCATTCAAATGGCTACAGCACTTGGCGTCAAGGTCATTGCAACCGCTGGTTCAGATGAAAAGTGTGCTATCTGCGAGAGCCTCGGTGCCGTTAAGGCCATAAATTATAATGACCATGACTTTGTGAGCGAATCATTAACTGTTGCGGTGGCTGGTGTGGATGTCATTTTAGATATGGTGGGTGGCGACTATGTTCAGAAAAACTTTAGTGTCTGCGCGCCCAAAGCGAGGATTGTAAATATCGCTTTCTTGCGTGGCTCCAAAGTGGAGGTTGACCTAATGCCAGTGATGTTAAAACAGCTGGTCATCACTGGCTCTACCTTGAGATCACAACCACTTGAGAATAAAGCTCGTATTGCCAAAGGGGTACAAGATCACGTCTGGCCGCTCATTGAGCAACAACAATTTAAGCCGATTACCGATCACACCTTTTCTTTATCAGAGGCTAGTCAAGCGCATACTCTGATGGAGTCGAATACACATATTGGCAAAATTCTGCTGATTACAGAGAGTACAAGAGGCTAATCAATGAGGGATAAAGGATCAAATCTAGTTTATTCCACCGATGGCGGGCGGGTGAAGCCCTCCATCGCTACTGCATCTTTGGTCACTGATGGCATTGTACGCATTCGTCGAGAAACTAAAGGCCGCAAGGGAAAAGGCGTAACCACACTGAGTGGATTTGCCCTGCCTGAGGCTGAACTTAAGCTACTGGCCAAGCAGTTGAAGCAAAAATGTTCCACTGGCGGGACTGTTAAAGATGGCGTTATTGAAATTCAGGGTGATCACCGCGAGATGCTAAAGGTTGAACTAGAGAAACGTGGTCATGCCGTTAAATTGGCCGGAGGTTGAGATGTCACCCATAAAACTGACTAAACCTTACGGCAGTTGGCCGTCGTCCATTAGCGCTGAACTCATCACTCGCGCTGCGCCTGGTATTAGCAGTGTTCAATGCCATGGTGAGACGCTATTTTGGGTGGAAAGCCGCCCCTGGGAAGCCGGCCGCAGTGTCATTATGTGTAAACATGCAGACGGCGAAATTAGCGATCTTCTGCCAGAATCTTACAGCCACGCCAGTAAAGTCCATGAATACGGTGGTAGTGCTTATACAGTGGCTGAAAATTTACTCTATTTTGTGAATGGACCCGACCAACGTATTTATAGAGTCGACCTCAATACCAAAAGCACACCCGTCGCGATTACCCCTGCGGGACCCTGGCGTTTTGCCGATCTCATTATTGATACACATAATCATCGTATTATCGCGGTCTGTGAGCAACATGGCGAAGGGCATGAGCCAGAAAACTATCTTGCCAGCATTAGCCTGGATAATGAAGTAGCCAATATCAAACGCCTAGCCTGGGGAGCAGACTTTTATGCCTACCCTCGCCTCAGTCCAGATCAAAAGAAGCTCTGTTGGATTCAGTGGAATCATCCGCATATGCCATGGGATAACACTCAACTCTGTCTCGCTAACAATACTGATGCCGGATTGGTCGACCAGACTATGATCGCTGGTGAAAGTTTAGATGAAGCTATTTTTCAGCCTCAGTGGTCTCCAGACGGACAGCTTTATTTTGTCTCAGACCATAATAACTGGTGGAATATTTGTCGTTTTTCTCAAGGGCAACGAGAAACTATTGTTGAAGCGGACAGCGAATTTGCCTCACCCTTGTGGCAATTGGGCATGAGTACCTATTGTTTCATTAACCCACAGACTATTGGCTGTATTTGGACCAAAAATGGACTCTGGTATACAGGTATCATCGACATCTCAAGCCGGCAACTAACAGCCCTGGATTGCCACTATACCAGCATGAGCAGTGTCTGCAGTTATCAAGGCAATGTCTGTATGGTCGCCGGTGCTGCCACTATACCGGCAGAGTTAGTCACGATAGATTCGTTATCAGCTTCGCAAGTTATTTATGCGCCAGCCTCGCTCAGTGTCGATGCCAGTGAGCTGTCAGAGCCGCAAGCGATTCTTTTTTCAAGTGCAGAGAACGAGCAAGTTCATGCTTTTTTCTACCCGCCGACCAACGCTCATTATTGTGCTGAACAGAGCGAGTGCCCTCTGGTCATCGCCATGTGTCACGGTGGCCCTACTAGTGCAACAGGTAGTGGTTTAAATCTCAAAATCCAATATTGGACTAATCGAGGTTTTGCCGTGGTGGACATCAACTACAGAGGCAGCACAGGGTTTGGTCGCCGTTATCGTCAAGGCCTTGCCAATGCCTGGGGTGTGGCTGATGTTGAAGATACTCAATATGCGCTGCGCTACCTTGCTGATCAGGGAAAAATTGACCTCAACCGCTGTATTATCCGTGGCGGTAGCGCCGGGGGGTATACAGTTCTCTCTGCACTGACCTTCACTGATACCTTCAAGGCCGGCGCCAGTCTCTATGGGATAGGCGATTTAGAAACACTTGCCACGGATACGCACAAATTTGAGTCACGCTATCTTGACAGCCTTATTGGCCCCTACCCCGAGACTAAAGACATTTATCGGGCGCGCTCGCCAATCCATCATGCCGAGGGGCTGAACTGTCCGGTGATTTTTTTACAAGGCCTTGAGGATAAAGTCGTACCTCCTAATCAAGCTGAAATGATGGTGGATATACTGCAACAAAAGGGTATCAAGGTAGCCCATGTGACCTTTGCAGATGAGGGCCATGGCTTTCGTAAAGCGGCTAATATTATTCGTGCTATGGAATCAGAGTTAAACTTCTATAAAGAAGTATTTGGCCTTGAGGGAGCACTGTAATCCGATGTCACGATATCGAGCGCCAGGCCCCATAAGTTCCCCGTATATTACCGCTGAGGGCGCTGCCGGAATTCGTGCGGAGATTCGTCAGCTTTGGAAGATCGAGCGCCCTGAGGTCACTGCGGTAGTCCACGAAGCGGCTAAAAATGGTGATCGTTCAGAAAATGGCGATTATATCTACGGTAAACGCCGTCTTCGCGAAATTGATAGCCGAGTAAGATACCTAACCAAACGGCTTGAAGATGCTAAAATTATCGAAGACAAACCCAGAGATCCGTCGATAGTATTCTTTTCAGCCTGGGTGACTATCGAGGATCAAGATAACCTTGAGCAGATCACCTATCGATTAGTGGGTTCAGATGAAATCGATGCCAGTCAACATTGGATAAGCATTGATTCACCCATGGCAAGGGCACTTGTTGGCAAGTCAGTGGACGACGAAGTGAAGGTAAAAACGCCCTCAGGAGAGCGTTATTTAGTGGTCACCGAGATACGCTATTAGGGGGAGAGTCGGGAAATATCCCAACCATCCTGTTGACGCTGAAAATAAAACCGGTCATGCAATCGGTTCTCGCCACCCTGCCAAAATTCAAATTCTTTAGGAACGACCCTAAAGCCGCTCCAAAATTCAGGCACAGGTATCTCACCTGATGAAAATTGCTGCTTAATGGCTTCAAACTTTGCTTCTAAAACTGCGCGTGACGCTATTGGACTACTCTGTTGAGAGGCCCAGGCGGCTAACTGACTGGATAATGGTCGACTATAAAAATAATCACTGACTTCAGACTCAGACAGCGCCTCTGCCCGTCCACCTATAATCACCTGACGATCTAACTGTAGCCATGGAAATTGCAGACTGACATGCGGGTTAACTGCAATATCAGTCGCTTTTCGACTACCTAAATTGGTATAAAACACAAAACCACGCTCATCAAAACCCTTCAGCAGTACCATGCGTTGCCAAGGCTTTCCACCCTGGCCGACCGTGGCAACACTCATTGCAGTGGGATCAATAATATCGGCTTGGATGGCCTGATCCATCCACAGTGAAAACTGAGTAAAAGGATTGTCGTGCAGACTATCTCGAGACAGTGTCCCATAGTCATATTCACGACGATTATCTTTAAGACTCATAGTGGGGTTCCTGGTCAAATAAGTTACATATTACCAATAGATTGCCCGCCATCGACAGGTAATGCAACACCATGTAAATAAGATCCGGCGTCACTGGCCAATAGTAAGAAGGGTCCAGTTATCTCATCCATCTCTCCAGCACGTCTCGCAGGCGAAGAGCTTAGGTACTTTTGACTTTCAGGTGAGGCAAAGGCGGCCTCAGTCATCTCAGTTAAAAAGTAGCCTGGGCACAGTGCGTTGACACGAACGCCCTTACCGGCCCACTCGACCGCAAGCGCTTTGGTCAGCTGAATCACTGCGGCCTTTGAGACGGAATAACTAGATTGCCCAAAGCTCACACGCAACCCTAAGATAGATGCTGTGTTAACAATAGCCCCGCCAACACCAGCAGCGATCATGCGTTTAGCGGCCTGCTGTGCAACTAGCCAAACACCTTTTAAGTTGGTATCCATCATGTGGTCCCAGCTGGGCTCATCAATTTTTAGGGCTGTTCGCATATCTGCAACGCCCGCATTATTGGCAACCAGAGTAATCGTCCCAAACGCGGCTTCTCCTTGATTAAAGGCAGCCTCAATAGAGTCAGCACTGGTGACATCCATGGCAACAGCTACGGCTTCTCCACCAGCAGCATTAATCTCAGAAACCAATGACTCAAGACGATCAACGCGACGGGCCGCTACCACTACTTTAGCGCCCCTTGCAGCCAATATTTTAGCAAAATGCACGCCAAACCCACTGGATGCTCCGGTCACCATTGCCACTTTGCCACTTACATCAAATTCTGAAGTCATTTTTACTATCCTTAATTAATTAAAAAAATTAGCCGTAGGTTATAAATTTTTCCATCTCATTGCTCTCAAAGTGAGCAATGTTATTGAAACTAGTCAGATTCATTTTCTTTTGATTAAAAAAGAAATGACTGATCGCGGTGTTCTTGTATTGTAAATTAAGATCAAACACATTCTCATCGGGAATTTCCAACACCATGCCAACAAATGTACTTATCGAACCACCTGATCCTATGGCTAATATTTTATTGCCCTCATCGGCCATCGATTTAATCTCATCCTGCGCCTCTTTTACTCGCGATTTGAATTGAACCCATGTCTCTTGCACATCAGGAATACTGTCAGCAGTCCACGCCGTGAGTATTTGACGCAATAAACGATAAAAATTCTTTTTGTCGCCGGGATCTTGCATTACTTTTTGAAATAACTCGCTATCCCCTTTTGTCTTACCATAGGCCTCGGTCAATTCAACAAAGTTGTATTCGTTGAGCCCTGGTAGCACTAGCCGGTCACTACCATCAATGTCCAGCCCAGCACAGATTCCGTCCATGGTTTGATGATGACGATGCATATCACCCACTATTAATCGATCAAAGGTCATATTTCGTTGCTTAAAATATTCGCCTAAAAATCGTGATTGCTGGTGACCCAAGTCAGAAAGCTGATCATAATTTGCTGAACCGAATGAAGCCTGAGCATGACGGACGAGGTGAAGCTCACTCATAAGCAGTCCTATATTTAGAAATTGGATAATTTTTCAGATCGGTATTTAAACGTAAAAGCCGCTCGAAAGATAGGCATAGTAGGGTTATACAGACTATAACGTGATTCTAAAATGTCGTCTTATGCAGCTCATCAGCCAAAAAATCCAGGTTTTTCGACCGGCTGTGAAGGAGCCTATTTTAACCATTTAGCAGTGTCTTGGGTTTTATCAGAGCGACCAATAGCTTAACTTAGCGTTTAATTTTCTGTGGGAGGTAAATCGAACGTAAATAAACTATAAAAATGAAGAGCTTAGGCGTATACTGCGCGGCCTCTAAATCGGGTCATAAAAAACCCAAGCCACAGGTAATTTAATGTCATCCACTGACTTCGCTGAACTGGGTATTTCTGCCCCCGTACTTAAAGCCGTTCAACAACTTGGCTATGAGCAACCTTCTCCAGTCCAGGCTCAGAGTATTCCCATACTGCTTGAGGGAAAAAATCTATTAGGTACGGCACAAACCGGTACCGGAAAAACTGCAGCCTTTGCGTTGCCGTTTTTGAGTATGTTAGATGAAAAGCAGAAAACACCGCAAATTTTAGTACTAACGCCGACGCGAGAGTTGGCGATCCAGGTAGCAGAAGCTTTTCAAACCTATGCCAAGTTTATTAAAGGGTTTCATGTATTACCGATTTATGGCGGTGCTGACATTAGCGGTCAGTTGCGCGGACTCAAGCGAGGCGCGCAGGTAGTCGTAGGGACGCCAGGCCGAATGTTAGATCATTTGCGTCGTCGCAGCCTTGATCTCAGTGAGGTCAAAGGTTTAATTCTCGATGAAGCTGATGAAATGTTGCGTATGGGATTTATCGACGATGTCGAAACGATCCTTTCAAAAACACCTGATAACTGTCAGCGAGCGCTATTTTCAGCCACTATGCCGCCAGCTATTCGACGCGTTAGTCAGAAATATTTAGGTGACGCTGAGACAGTTAATATCCAGAATAAAACCAAAACTGTTGAGCGTATTGAGCAACAGTATGTGACCTGTAAGAGCCACCAGAAAATGGATGCCCTGACCAGAGTGCTCGAAGTAGAAGCCTTTGATGGCATGATTATTTTTGTGCGCACAAAATCTTCAACCGTTGATATTGCCGAGCGTCTTGAAGCGCGCGGATTCTCATCGGCAGCGCTTAATGGCGATCTTAGTCAAGCATTGCGAGAACGCACTATTAACCGCCTTAAAAAGGGCCAAGTAGATATTGTGGTCGCCACAGATGTTGCTGCTCGTGGATTAGATGTTGAGCGCATTAGCCACGTGATTAACTTCGACATCCCTTATGACAATGAATCCTACGTTCACCGCATTGGCCGCACTGGTCGGGCTGGGCGTGACGGTAAGGCGATATTGTTTATTACGCCTAAAGAAAACCGTATGTTGCGCTCTATCGAGAAATCTACGCGTCAAGTCATCAAGCCAATGGCGATGCCTAGCAATGAGGAAGTCAGTGGACAACGGATACAGCAGTTTACTGAACAACTCATGAAGACTATGGCGCTACCTAAACTCGACAAGTTCCGCTCGCTAATCCAGCAGCTAGCCGATGAGAACGAGTTAGATATGGGTGATATTGCAGCGGCTTTAGCTTTTGAAAATCAAAAAGAAAGGCCTCTTTTTCCAAAACTCGAGACCATAGCGGCGCCTAGCAGTAGAGATCGCGATGGTGACTCAGGGCGAGAACGCAACAGAGACCGCGGTGATAGAACTAAGGATCGTGGTGAGAGAACGAAAGATCGCGGTGAGCGCAAAGAACATCGCGGCCAGCGTACAGAGAGTAGAGATACCCGCGGCGATTCTAGAAATGAGCGTTCGGACAGACCCCAACGCGAAGCGAGAGCCAAGGACGCCGATGCAAATCGTGATGGCGTACCAATGGTGACTTATCGTTTGGAGGTTGGTAATAATGACAAGATTACGCCAAGTAATATTGTCGGCGCTATCGCTAATGAAGCCGATATTGAAAGTCGATTTATTGGTGAGATCAAGCTGCATGATGAATACAGCACGGTAGACTTACCCAAAGGTATGCCAGCTGAGCTATTAAACCATCTGAAAAAAGTACGTGTTTGTGCCAAACCAATGCAAATTAGTGTACTCAATGGAGACAATTCCGGGCCAGAGGGTGAGACCTACTCAACCAAGTCTAAACCAGAGCCTAGAGCACCGAGAAAACGTGAACTAGATGACGGCGATAAAAAAACCCTATCTAGGAACGTGAAGAATAAGCGTACCGCTGAGCCGCCAAAGCCACCCAGACCGGTATTTAAAGGTAAAAGTAACGCGGATGATGGCGGTTTTAGTAAAGCGGCTAAAGAAAAGCGTGCAGCAAAGGTTAAAACCGTTGCTGACGGCAGTGCCCCTCTGAAAAAGAAAAAGACCTACACCAAGAAGCCTAAGCGCTCGTAATCAGCTGGTCGATGCTGGCTAGCTGGTCTATGACCGCGTCAGCATCGATCCGGTTTAACCGATAAAATTCCTCGGCCATTGGCGCCACACTGCACGATACTGGCAGCGGGTTTCTGCTGTCACAGACAATTTGCAGGCGGGGTACAAAGACAAACTGCAACCACTGACTAAAAGATAGCTTATCAATAGCAAATGGCTCGCTACTGACTAGGTCTTCGGGCGAGATCTGCTGGGTTGACCACTGTTGGGCGAGTCTAAGCTCAGCCTCTAGCTCCCCCAAAAGATACTGTAATTTAGCGTGGTTCACTGTGAAGTTTCTTCGAGCATGTTACGTGCCAATTTCACGGCTAAAAGGCGGCAGCGCATTAAGTAGCTGTGTGCCATAACGCTTGGTAATCAAGCGCTTATCTAGAATGGTTACCGTGCCTGTATCTGACTCTGTGCGCAACAGCCGCCCAGCCGCCTGAATGAGTCGCAACGACGCTAGGGGAAGGGAGATATCGAAAAAAGAATTCCCGCCACGAGCCTCAATCCATTCAGCAAGAGCCTGTTGTAGGGGGTCGTTTGGAACAGCAAAGGGTAACTTGGCTATGATCACATGACGACAATAATCACCGGGTAAGTCAACGCCCTCGGAAAAACTAGCAAGACCCAGTAACACGCTGGTTCGACCCTGATCGATACGCTCTTTATGTAGCCTAACCATCTCTCGATTAGAATATTGGCCCTGGATTAAAATCAACTTTGCCAAATCGTTAGGAAGCTCATCGAAAACCTGTTCCATCTGTTTCTTTGAAGAAAACAACACTAAGGTTCCAGCCTTGTCTTCAACCATGGAGGCTAAGTTTTCAACGATATAGTCTGTATGCTCTTCGGCTTTATTGCCCTCTATGGCATCAGCGGGTACTCGCACTACTGCCGATTTAGCGTAATCAAAGGCTCCTGCAACCGATAAAAAATGCGCAGAATCTGGGATACCTGTCTCTCTTTGTAAGGTACTGAAATTACCGAGAGATCTCAGCGTGGCAGAGGTTATTACCGCTGCGTAACAATTACCCCAAAGGCTATCACGCAGAATTTCCGCCGCTTGAATGGGGCTCGCATTAACAGAGATATCAAGGTTACCGCCACCGCTATCATCAAGCTTCAACCAACAGGCCATAGGGATAGCATCCTGCTTTAACTCTCGGTGCAGGCGGTCCCAGAGAGAGACCAGCCGTTCCGCACCGGAAAGCCAGGTACCTACTTGCTGATAAAACACCTCAACATCCGGTATCGTCACTGAATATTGCTTGTCGCTGAGCGCCTCACTCAGGGTATCTTCCAATACCTCAAGACGACCCAACCAACCACTGGCTTGCAGGGTTATTTGCGCAGCGATATCCCGGATAGTTGCACCTACATCACCATGAGAAAAACGAAACCGCCCTTCATAATCATCCGAGGAATCTAGATGCTCTTTTAGCAAGGGGTATGCCATCGACAGTAGCTCACTAATTTTAGCGGCTTCTCTCTCAATTCGTGGTAGCTGTTCTATTAACCCGGTATCTTTGGCAAAAATGGGCGCCTGCCCTTTGCATTGCTTTGGAATTCGCTCTAACCACGCCAGAGTACTATTGATTCGACATTCAGCCCCAAAGTGCCTAATCGCTGTATCGCCGAGCCGGTGGCCCTCATCGCAAATATAAATACAGTCTTCAGGGGGCGGTAATATGGCACCGCCGCCTAAAGCCAGGTCGGCCATAACCAAATCATGGTTAGCAACAATGACCTCGCTTTCTTCGATATCTGCGCGCGCCTTAAAAAATGGGCACTGATTTACAAAACGACAGCGCCTGCCGGTACACTGACGCCGATCAACGGTTAACGCCCGCCATTCCATATCTTTGATATGAGTATCCCAAGAGTCGCGATCTCCATTCCAAGAACCGTCCTCAAGGGCATCCCACATCTCCCGATAGAGGCTTTCTGTCTGCGCATTTGGATTAAATTGCTGATCATCTTCGAACAAAAATACACCGGCGTCTTTAGCCTTAATAGAATCAAGATGCTGTTCCATACGCAGATTACAGGCATAGCGCCCGCGGCCCTTAACCAGAGCGCAACTGTAATCCCATTCGCAGGATTCCAAAAGTTCAGGGATATCTTTGTTGATTAATTGCTCTTGCAGGGCAATGGTGCCAGTAGACACCACTACGGTCTTTTTGAGGGCTCTGGCAATGGGTAGAGCGGCAATCAGGTAACCGACTGTCTTACCGGTACCAGTACCAGCCTCTATAACCGCTAAGCGCTTATCAGCATCGTCATCGCTAAGACAATTGGCAATAGCAGCGACCATCTGTTTTTGCCCAAGCCTTGGGCTCAGACCACGGTTATTTAGGAATTGGCGATAACCCTGCTGAATCGTATCTTTGACCTCAGAATCCAACAAAAGTTAAAGCCTCTGAGACTGTGCAGAATAATGTAACTGACTATCAACCGGTGCGGCATAGGCGGCAATAGCAATTGGCTGATGATCTTGGGGCATACTGTTGATTCGAGTTTCAAATTGGTGTTTAGCTAGAGTCCAATCTTCATCTGGCCATTGATTTTCTAAGTCATCTAGAATACTAGTATCAACACTCTCAGAATGCATTTGCCAGGCAATAATATTGCTTGGAAACAACTGATAGTTCAAATGAATTTGACGATCAATTTCAGCGGCCAATAGATCAGCAGTCTCGTACTTATCAGCCACCGGCTCACCAAATGTGACGTGGATACGCCCTTTATAGCCAACAAATCCTTTTTGAATACTGTCTAGATCCTCAAAGGGATCCTTAGTGTAGGTCATTCCATTCTGCTGAGCGTAAAGCTCGCAGGCTTTATCGCTATCACAGGGATCATACTCATAAGAAATAGACACAGGGATCACATTTAACTCACCGGTCGACTCAGCAAAGGATTGCTCGGAATCTCTGGACAATGCCAGCATCTTTAATAGCGCTGTTTCGGTTTTGTCTTTTCCGTCCTTCGCCCGCCCCTCAGCTTGAGCTATCCAGATAGATACTGCTTCCTGACTAAGGCTGTGACGAATATAGCGTGATAGGTTTTTCAGCGCTTCGAGCTTTTCTCTGCGCCCAGACACCGAACGCTTAACAATAAAACTGCGATTAACGCGCATAAGATCTGATGCAAAAGGCTTGCTGAGTAAGTTATCGCCAATCGCAATGCGCACCGTATTTCGACCGGCAGAGGTCAGGCCCAAACAAATAATAGCCGGATCCAGTGCGATGTCACGATGATTGCTCATAAACAAATACGCACGCTCTGGGTCAAGACAATCTAAACCCCTAAACTGGTAGCTATCGGTACTGTTCTCTAATACACCAACCAGGCGTGTGGTCATATGATGCTGGAAATCACTTATCGTCGACACGCCCTTAGTCAACTTACGTAAACTGCGACGTAAAAGAGGGCGAGCGAGTAGGTTGAAAACACCAGGAAATATCTTGGTGAGCACAGGAAATTGTCGAGAGAGCAACAAATTCATCATCTCGGAGTCGGCAATGAGCCGGGCCAATGCTGCCGGCACTTCACTATCGTTAAACGGACGAATATCGTCAAAATCATTCATGATGTCAGTCGACTAATAATTATTGTTATTTAGGGTGTGATGCGGTTTTGGCGGGCATTGTACCAGCGTACTTCATAGGCGAAATCATCTACCTTATCTGCCACATTTAATACTAGGGCAAACAGCGCCATTCTCACCAGAACACCATTATCTGTCTGCCGAAAAATAGCCAAATTTGGATTGTCATCTAAATCGCTATCTAGCTCATTAGCATCGGCTCGAGAGTCTCGCGGTAGCGGATGCATAATCACTGTGTTGGGCTGGCAGTACTGAGTATAAATAGCTTGATTGAGACGGAATTTACCGCGATAAAGATCTGCTTCCTGTTTACTGGAGAAACGTTCTTCTTGAATTCGCGTCGAGTACACAATATCAACCGCAGCAATGCTCTGAGTCAGCTCATGAGAAATACTCACATCAACCCCGGCAGCGCGCATGGACTCAACAATAGAGTCAGGCAGAGTGAGTTCTTTTGGCGATATCAGTACCACGCGAATATTTTTATATAAAGACAGCAGTTTGCCCAGTGAATGCACGGTGCGCCCATGTCGAAGATCACCAATCATGGCAACGCTTAAGCCATCGATATCGCGACCCTTGTCAGCCATCTCTTTGCGAATAGTATAAAGATCTAGCAATGCTTGAGTGGGATGCTCATTAGCACCGTCGCCACCATTTAATACCGGTACACGGCTAGCAGCAGCAAAGTCGGCCACAGACCCAGGCTGTGGGTGTCGCATGCAGATCACGTCACTAAATCCAGACAATACTCTGGCAGTATCTTGTAGAGACTCACCCTTTACCAATGCCGAGTTCTCAAAGCCGGCGGTCTCGCGCACTTCACCGCCGAGTAGATTAAACGCAGACCCAAAGCTGACCCGTGTTCGGGTGCTCGCTTCAAAAAACATGTTACCTAAAATTGCCCCTTCAAGCACTCGGGTCACCCGTTTGCGCAAGGCATAGGGTTCCATGTTATCAGCCACAGCAAATACGCGATCGACATCTTCGCGCTGAAATTGGTTGATAGAAAGAATATGCGCGCCGGTAAAGTTCAAGGGTTAACCTCGGTGCAATAAATGGGTATGGGGGATTTTAGCCTGTTTCGCCTCTGCACTCTAGTTTGATAGTGAAAATTCACCATCTACCATCAAAGTCCACTGTTTCAGGGCGTCAAGGACGGCCACTTTCTCCGTAGGGAGGTCTCCCGCAGCTAACAGTTGTTCAACCTCGGCCAACAGCCGCTTTACGGTTAAGTAGCCGGCGTCTTCATCGTGCAGCCGCCATCGACAAGACTCTAGCCAAGTTGCCTGCTCCTGAGCAGACAGAGAGTCATTAAAGAAACGCGCACGATAACTGAACAGGAGTTGATTATAGCGTTCGTCTGAAAAGTGAAATTGGTGCTTTTTAAACCCTTCACTGGTGGTGTTACGTACCTCATCCAGCAAGTTGCGATCGCTATTGGGTAAGAAGCCTTCATACAACTGCTGTTCTGCGTCAGTTTTTTTAGGAAACGTGCGCTCAGCAAACACGGCATGTAATTTGTCGCGCAAATCTACCTGATTAAGTTTTCGCCAATGCGCTTCGCACTGCTCAACGTTTATGTTCAAGCGCTTGGCAGCCGCGGCATCAATCAGTTTATGGGTGGTGACCACCGGCGCCTTATTAATGTGCACAACCTTGAGAGGAATACGCTGCTCCTCAGATGACAATTGATCGCCAGCGGTGAAAACTCCGCGGATAATTTGATCAACATTTTGGCCCAGTAGAAGCTCAGGATCAGCCGATAAATCGACACAGATAATGCCATTGCTATTGGTCGGATGCATTGCTAGTGGCATCATTATTGCCCCGTACATATTAGCGCTAGAGAGCATTCCGGAGATGTGAAAAAAGGGTTTGCGATGATTTAAATCAAGCATTTCGGTGACGCTTCTTTTACTACGGTGGTTAACCACATAATCGAACAACCGGGGTTGCTTTTGTTTCACCAACTTGGCCATGGCAATAGTGGCAGTAACATCAGATAAGGCATCATGAGCAGCCTCATGGGCAATGCCGTTGGCCGCGGTGAGGTGTTCCAACTTAAAGCTTGGCCGCCCAGGCTCATGGTCAGTCCACTCTATGCCTTCAGGGCGCAATGCCCGAGTCAGCCGCAGCATATCCAAGATATCCCAGCGAGAATTACCGTTTTTCCACTCTCTTTGATAAGGATCATAGAAATTTCGATAGAGGCAATAGCGACTAACTTCATCATCAAAACGGATACTGTTGTAACCAACGCCACAGGTACCAGGAAGCGACAATTGCTGATGTATAGCAGCGATGAACTCGGGTTCGGAAAGGCCGTTCTGCAGAGCCAGCTGAGGGGTAATGCCGGTGACTAAGCAGGCTTGTGGGGATGGCAAAATATCTTTTTGCGGCTGGCAATAAATAACCAGTGGTTCGCCAATTGGGTTGAGATCTTCATCAGTGCGAAGCCCAGCAAACTGCGAGGGGCGATCTTTGGACGGGTCAATTCCGAAGGTTTCATAATCATGCCAGTAAAAAGTATTCGCCATAATGTCACAACTAACCTCTGTTGGTGATCAAACACTGTCCTCTGCGCTGAGGTTTTTAAGGCTCAGATATTGGCGTCTCAGGCAAGACAATTGGCGAAGGCACAGCCGCTCGTTGCTCTAAGTCATAGATTTTCTGGGTAGTTTTTCGTCGAAAACTGTCCATGGCCGCAATCGCATCGGTATTATCTGACTGGGCTTGGTTAGTTTTAGCTGTAGTAGCTTTTAACTGATTAAGTTGATCAACATAATTACGTAGCGCCTGATTAGCGGTGTTTAACTCCTCAGTCAACGTCAGATAGTTGAGCCCAACATCACTCACTGTATCACTGTCTTTTTCGACTTTTTTGCCCAAATTTTTAATCGACTGCTCAATAGCAAGCCGTTGCTTAGCCAAAAATGCGATATCCTTTTTATTATCTGAAATCTTGGTTTTGTTAATATCATTGGTGACACCCCAAAGCTTTCTAATTTCGCTCCAGTGCTTCTTTAACTCATCACTATGCTTGCTAATATTGACCTGCATGGCGGCACCTGACTGCGTAACTGACTCATCGGTGCTACTCAAACGTGATTCAAGTAATTCGAAGCGACTTTGCAAATTTTCATGCTTACTTGAAAGCTGTTGATACTCAGACCAACCAAAAAGACCCGCTCCGATCAAACCAAAAAACGTCAGTAACACCAGCGACCTCATGGGCCCAGACAGCCCAGTGCTTGATGTTGCGCTTGTTTTTGAGTTTGCCTGATCAGCGCGTTTATCGGAAGTCGTGCGCCCAATCATATCGTCTCGTTCAGCGACAATCGGCGATCTTGGTTTTTTGTCCATGGTAACTGTTAGTTCCTTGTTATCCGCTTTAGATTTAATAAAACCACTCTACAGGCAATTATACGCTGTTATTGGCCATGATATAAAAACATCAGGCATAAAAAAACCGGTGCCTGTCAACAAACACCGGTTTTAACTGTCATTTGAGGCTTTATAGAAAGTTAAGAGCGCCAATCATCACAGCAGTCAGTGCCAAGCTTGAGCCAATCACGCCTTTTACAGTCGTCATAGGACCCTGCTTACCCTTAAGACCATTAACTTCTAATGCGAGGATAATAACTAAAGCCACGATCAGTCCGGTTCCGCCAACAGCAGTGCCGTAACCGTACCCTGGGTAGTGTGGGCCGGCAAACATACCAAATAACATTGGTGCAGAAAATAACGTGTTGGTACGTGACGCAAGCAACGCCTTGGCGCCTGCAGCGGCCTTATCGCCGCCTTCAACAATACCTAACGCTATTTTTTGTGCTGGCCATATAACCATCCAAACGTTAGCCGCCATCAGTGTACCCATGGTAGCACCAACTACAATGTAGTTATTTAGCTGGCCATAACCATGCACCATACCTAACAAAATAATACCCGTAACAAAGGTCCACATAGCACCCCAACGGAACCACCAGAGCGCACTGGGTGCTAGCTTCGCTTTAGCGTCGGCTAACCCTTCTGCTGAAGCCTGCTTGAAGTAGCCGCCCTGTACAAAGTTAAAGTAGTAAAGCATTCCAATCCAAGTGATGCCAAATAAAACATGGCCCCAGCGAGTGAGTAAATTAATAAATTCCATAGTCATAGGTGCATCCTCAAAAAATTAATACCCTTACAGGTCGTAGGCATATTATAGCGTCATTAAAAGGTTTATTGCATTAATTGCGCTATTAAATCTAATAAAAATAGCTATCAGATAATTCTATTCCCAGATGCCACGCCGACTATTTTTCAGGCAAAAAAAACCCCACAACTCAGTGCGGGGTTTTTTCAATCTGGGGCAGGCGCACAGTCCAACCATCCGAAAGAGGAATCCCCCAGCGGCGGCAAAACACACCAAAATACGCATTCTCAGCCATAACCCGAATATCACACCACATCGCAAGCTCCATACCTCCGGTAACAGCCGCACCCTCCACCGCAGCAATCACCGGCTTGCTTAACTCTATCCGGGTTAGCGCCAGAGAGCCCCGTGGCGCTGGCGTTGCCATCATGTTGGTATCTAAGGCAGATACTTTTATCACTGCCCAAATCATTCCGGTTGATGGTGATACCTCAGTGATTAATTAGAATAGGGTTAACGAATACCCTATCCAGAACCATGACTGAGGTGGTCAGTTACGGTTAAATCACAGACCCAGAGTTACCAATACTCTGCGCACACGATCTCCAGAGTAGGGTCTACGGCCATGCATTGAAAGATGATTATCAACGACGGCAACATCACCATCCTGCCATACAAGGTCGTAGGCCGTTTCAGAGGCGATGTCACAGATGCTATCCAAAAAGTGGCTAGGAATTGGTGAGTCGTCGCCAAAACACAACCCTACTGAAGGATCGTCCTTAACACCCTCCCACCCTTCATAGGCCGCAATAATCTGATTGAAGAAAACCTGCCTACCATTTTCGATAGACTTGATAGCCGAAAGAGCTCTGGTTTGTGCCGACAGGGATCCATCTGAATGCCACTGCCATGTGTATCCCAGATTACGTAATTTCTGCTCCGCTTGGTCTCGAGTTTCAACACTCAATGTACTTTGCCAGCCGCGGCCCTGTGCCGAGTCAGCGTTATCAGCCGCTGGAATTCTGTTGGTATATTTAACACCTACACTAGACAGTTTTTCCGTTAGCTGAGGTTCAGCGGCTGCGACCTTTTGGTAGACAACATCTGATCTGCATAAAATGGTTGCACCCCCAGTAATTGCCGTTTTTTCACAAAACAAGGAAATAATGTTGGGGAAAACAGGCGTCTGCGCCATTTCACTGTGAAGATAGATTTCTACATTTTTTGGTGCTTCATTGGCGCTGAACACTAGGTCGGTATAGTTGATCCGCACCGCATTTGAAAGCGATTCTTTGTAGGTGAAGTTGTCGTAACCGAATGCCGAAAAGAAAGCGTCATAGCTGACTGCATCGCTCACGGGAAACCCTCTAAATAAAACAGCGCCAGTGCAGGCGAGTTCTTTTTTTATAGTCGCCTGATTTTGATTTATCCAGGCTTGAGCCTGCTCCAATGTCTTTATCGAGCCATTGTTTAAAATAATAGACGGGAAGTGATCATTGTTGAATTCAAGATCTTCAAGCATATTGCTCTGGTAGGTCACTAAGCGGACTCCTAATCGTAGATCGGGTAAAAAGTATTAAAGGCAGATTCACAAAATTTGCCCGGGTCATTGAATCGGCGATTTTTATTGAGTGCAGAGACTGCCTTCATTTCACCATCTGTCAGGACGAAATCAAAGACATCTAGATTTTCCTGCAAGCGCTCTGTTTTAGTGGTCTTCGTGATGACCGAACAACCTCGCTGAACACCCCAACGCAACACAATCTGAGCGGGTGTCTTGTTATATTTATCAGCGCTCTGGGTGATAATTTCCTGGGTTAATACAGATTCATCGGCGCCGGCCATCTCTAATTCAACATAGGAAAGCGCACCAAAGGGTGAAAACGCCGTGACTGCCATGCCATAGTTTTTAGCCAACCGAATGAGTGGTTCCTGACTGAGGTAAGGATGAGCTTCTATCTGGAGCTCCGCTGGTTTTATAATGGCATAGGACATCAGATCATGGAGCAGCCCTGAGTTGTAGTTACATACACCTATGCGCTTGACCAATCCTTGATACACCAATTCTTCCATAGCACCCCAGGTATCTGACAGTGGAACCTGAGACAATTTCATGCCTGGATTTTCAGCTTCAGGGTCATATAACCATTCTGGCGGATAACGCTCATCGAAGGGCACAAACGCCTGAGCTATAGGGAAATGAATAAGAAAAGAATCCAGATAATCCAGATTAAGGTCGGACAGTATTTTTTCCAACGCAGGTTTTACATGCTCTGGACAGTGATAGGTGTTCCACAGCTTGGAGGTTACGGTTAATTCCTCACGAACACAGAGGCCGTCCGTCAGTGCTCTGGAGATTCCCTGCCCTACCTCGATTTCATTGCCATAGTCGCAGGCGCTATCCAAATGCCGATACCCCACCTCGATGGCGCGATAAACAGTTTCAGCGCATTGATCATTGGGTATCTTCCACAGGCCAAGACCAATATTTTCTTCATCTTTTTTCGACATTTTTGACTCTCGTTTGTTGCGGAATTATATTAAATGTATATTATATAAGACACAAGTATAATCAATGATTTAGTTGGTTATTTTTGCATCCAGCAATGACTTAAGTAGTTTGAAGACTAAAAATGATAAGAGTCCTAACATTCTGCACAGCAACATTAATCCTAGGCGCCAATCCCGGTGGTACAGCCGATCTATGAGTGTTAGCAAACATCATGCTGAGTAAACTATTCCCTGGCCCGGTATGGCTGCAGGGCTATCGTCGCGGCACCTTTAAGAGCGACCTTGTCTCAGGGCTAGTCATTGCGTTTGTGCTGATCCCTCAGGGTATGGGCTACGCGCTTGTAGCCGGATTACCGCCGGAGTATGGACTCTATGCCTGTATTTTTCCACCGATTGTCTATGCGCTTTTAGGCACTTCGAACAAAATATCAATGGGCCCTGTAGCACTTGACTCTATTCTGATTATCACCGGTTTGAGTGTGCTGGCTGAACCCGGATCAGAACGTTATTTAGAATTGGCAATACTACTCACATTGATGGTGGGGCTGCTGCAATTGGGGCTAGGATTATTTAAGTTTGGTTTTATCGCCAACTTTTTATCCTATCCGGTTATTTTGGGTTATACCTCGGCAGCAGCACTGATCATTATCGGCACTCAGCTTGAAACTATGCTGGGTGTAGATGTCGGCAGCGGCGCTAATATCTTTGCATTGCTTTACCAGCTAATATTACAAGCGCCTAATTGGTCATGGCTGACTCTGGGAATTGGCGGTCTGGGCATGCTGATTATGACAGTGCCCAAACGGCATTTTCCATCCCTGCCCTTGCCCCTGTTCCTGCTAGTCTTCGGAATGATCGCCTCTGGCGTCTGGGATATTCAAAGTATGGGGGTCGATGTTGTGTCATCTATTCCCCAGGGATTACCCTCTTTTAGCTTACCCAATATTTCGCTGTCTGATTTTGAAGCCTTGGTGCCTGTTGCTATCACCGTGGCATTGATGGGCTATGTGGGCAGCATGTCAATCTGCAAGTCTTTAGAAAACCCAGCCGACAGAAAGAATGCTCAACCCAACTCGGAGTTAATAGCGGTCGGCGCTGCCAATCTAGTAGGCGCTCTGTGCAGAGCCTTTCCCGTGTCGGCCAGCTTTTCCAGAAGTGCAGCGTTCAGAGAAGCCGGCGCAAAAACCCAGGTTTCGGCGCTGTTTTCATCACTGTTTGTCGGTGTTGCTATGTTGGTTGTAGCACCATTATTTGTCTCTTACCCTCTACCCAAAGTACTGCTGTCAGCGATTATTATTGTCTCTGTGTCAGGCCTGTTTAAATACGCCGAAATGAGGGCGCTCTACGCCCAAAATAAACGAGAATTCTACATTCTCTTAATCACTTTTTCGGCGACCTTGATACTTGGTATTCAAGAGGGGCTGCTTATAGGTGTAAGCCTGTCAATTCTTATGATGATCTATAACACCACATCCCCCCACATGACTGAATTGGGTTTGATCCAAAATGGCAAGTTGTATCGCAATATAAATTGCTTTGCTGATGTCCGTGTTCGTGACGACGTGTTGATTTTTAGGTTTGATGCACTCCTCTATTTTGCCAACAAAGACTACTTTGTTTCCGTGCTGTACCTGTGGCTGAAACAGCGTGATATGCAGGCCCTTAAATTTGTCGTGCTGGATGCGCAGTCGATCAATACAGTCGATAGCACTGCGGTGGTTATGTTGCAGCAGGTTATCGAAAACTTACAAAAACAGGACATTCAGTTTTATATCACCAATGCCATAGGGCCGGTAAGAGATACAATCAAAACCTCAACACTGGGCGATTACATGACTAAACAAACCATGTTTTCCACTATTAATGATGCAATTACCTACATTGATAAGGGCATCAACTTGCATGTAACTCAGGCAGTGCAAACTAACCCCCCCAAACCCACAGGTAATGTTACTGGAACGGTGAAACTCCTATGATATTGCGCCAGACTAATGTGCAAAAATTGCGTACCACCACCTTCGACACGCTTATTTTAGGCGGTGGTATCAATGGTGCTGTCGCAGCCGCCTCGCTGGCGACCAAAGGGGTTCAGGTCGCGCTGATTGACCGTGGTGATTTTGCCGGCTCAACCAGTTCTAGCTCTTCTAACCTAGTCTGGGGTGGCATAAAATATTTAGAGAATTATGAATTTTTACTGGTCAATAAACTGTGTAAAAGTAGAAATCAGCTGATGCGAAGCTACCCCTCTGTAGTAAAAGAGATACGGTTTTTGACGACCATTCAAAAAGGATTTAGGTTACCGCCATTTTTTGTTTTTCTTGGCACTATCCTCTATTGGGGCATTGGACGTTTTTTTACCAAACCGCCTCGCTATTTGTCACCAAAGCACCTGAAGATAATGGAACCGGCCATCAGAACAGAAAATATTGCCGGCGGCTTTGAGTATTCCGATGGCTATCTGCATGACAATGACTCCAGATTTGTTTTTAACTTTATCCGCTCCAGCATGGACAATGGCAGTGTTGTATCAAACTACCTAGAATCGATTGGCTCCGAGCGAATAAACGGCCTGTGGGTGACCACAGTTAAAGACCATATCACTGGCGAGCAATTTGAAATTCGCTCAAAGGCATTAATCAATGCCTGTGGTCCCTATGTTGATAAGCATAATTTGGCCACTGGCCAAACCACAGCGTACAGACATTTATTTTCCAAAGGTATTCATCTTGTTGTAGACCGAATTGCCACCACCCCGAAAGTACTGGCGTTTTTTGCCTCTGATGGCAGATTGTTTTTTGTTATTCCAATGGGGCCAAAAACCTGCATTGGCACAACAGATACGCAGGTCGAGGACCCTCAGGTAAGCATTACCGACGAAGATCGCGAGTTTGTGCTCGATAATGTCAACCGCTTACTTGAGCTTGAACGCCCCTTTACCCGAAATGATATTGTTGCCGAGCGCTGCGGTGTGCGTCCATTGGCCGTCAAAGGCGACAACAATGTGGCTGATTGGCTTAAGCTGTCTCGCCAGCATGCTATTGACGTCAATAACAAAGAGCAACATATCAGTATATTTGGTGGCAAACTGACAGACTGTATTAATGTAGGCGATGAAATTGCCGATATTGTTTCTGGTCTGGGCATAACAGTCCCACACCTGAAAAAGCTGTGGTATGGCGAACCTGATAAGGCCACCAGAGAAGCCTATTTTAATCAGGCCAGCGCTATGGGCGTGGATAGTATTACTGACTCACCCTCCTCGGAACCCCTGTCACAGCGGCTATGGCGCCGCTATGGTCAACGTGCATTTGATATTTTGCAGTTGATTGAATCCAATCCGGATAACGCCGAGATCCTGATTGAGAATGCTGAGTACATTCGAGGCGAGATAAAACTGGCTGCTCAGGGAGAAATGGTAACTAGACTTGATGATTTTCTGCGCCGACGCTCTAAGATTGAGCAAGTTATTAGTCGAGAGGACATCATTCAGGCGCCGGGGCTCAAAGAAGCCTGTCGCATTCTATTTGGGAAGGAGGCCGATGAAAAGTTAAGCGAATATATCCTCTCAGGTATAAAAACAAAAACCGTATAAGGTTAATAATAAAAAAGGTTGTTAAATGATTAGTTTTGAAGGGCGGGCTCCGGCCTGGGACAATATTCCGGCACTGTCGGTGACCGCTGTTGGTGATCTAACTGAAGGTGGAAAATCTCTCTTAGTACAGACAGATGCCGGACCTCTGCAGATTTCTCTTTATTCGTTCGGTGCACGCTTGCGCCTTGGGGTGCGCCAGTTTGGCGACTATGGCATGTTAGTAGAAGAGCCAGATGCTATGGCTCTGAATGTAGAATCTGCCGCAGATACGACAGTAATAACTGGTGCCGGCTATAGGCTGGAAATGCACCATAACCCCTTCTCATTCGAATTATTCAACGGCGATTGCCTGATTCAGCGATCGCCTAAAGATGGGCACTTTGTGCGTCAGTTTCGCCTGCCACCTATCGCAAAAGTAGCTCAGGGCTGGTTTATCGCACTTGATCTGGATGCCAGTGAACCCGTCTATGGGTTGGGTGAAAAATGGGGTCGCCTGGATAAGCGCGGCCAGCTATTGCGCTCCTATAACCACGACGCACTGGGCGTCAATGCTGAGATCTCTTATAAGAATACACCCTTTGCCTGGAGTCCCAATGGATGGGGTGTGTTTGTTCATACCCCTGCACCTGTGACCCATGCGGTGGGACACCCGCCTTGGTCCCAGCGAGCCTATGGCCTACTAGTTGAAGATAGCTATGCGGATATATTTTTACTCGCGGCTGATACCCCTGCACAGATGATCGGCAGCTATACCGAATTAACTGGGCGGGCACCTATGCCGCCCCATTGGGCCCTCGGGGTTATTTTATCTAAGGCCTACTATAAGGATGCTGAAGAGTTATTGGCAACCGCCAGAAAAGTGCGCGAGCAACAGATGCCTTGTGATGTTATTACATTGGATGGGCGAGCTTGGCAGGATACGCAAACCCGCTTCGCCTTCGAATGGGACCCGACTCGCTACCCTGACCCCGCGATAGTGATGAACGCATTAAAAGCGCTTAACTTTAAGGTGTGTATCTGGGAATACCCCCTAGTTTCTGTAGATAGCAGTCTTTTTGACGAGATGTCAGCCAAGGACTGGTTGCTTAAACACCGCGAGACCGGAGAGACCTATCGCTATCAATGGGACACTAGTTGCTTTGGTGAGGTACTAACCCCACTGCCTGATTCCGGCATTGTTGACTTTACCCACCCTGAGGCCTACCAATTTTGGCGCGATAGCCATAAGCCACTTTTTGATCTAGGCGTGGATATGATCAAAGCTGATTTTGGTGAGCAAATTGAGCCAGATATGCTGGCATACAACGGTGATAGCGGCGACATCTTGCACAATGTGTACAGCCTTTTGTACAACCGCTGCGTCTATGAAGCGGCTGAGCTTTACAGTAAAACTGAGCCGTTTCTATTTAGCCGAGCCTCATGGATTGGCTCTCAGAGATATCCAGCCCAATGGGGTGGTGACCCACAAGCTGACTGGGGCGGGCTCGCCGCCAGTATGCGTGGCGGTATCTCTTGGGGGCTATCCGGTGCACCCTTTTATGCCACAGATATTGGTGGCTTTTATGGTGATCAACGAGATGATGAGCTCTATGTGCGCTGGACTCAAGCAGCAATATTCTCTGCCCATATTAGATTACATGGCATAGGTGCAAGAGAGCCCTGGTCCTATGGTGCCGAGGCTGACAGAGCCGCCACCCAAGCTTTAAAACTGCGTTACCAGCTATTGCCTTACCTTAATCAGGTCATGCAAGCCTCAAGTCAATCAGGCCTTCCTGCTCAGCGAGCAATGGTACTGGCTTGCCCAGACGAAAAGTCAGCCTGGGGGTTCGAGGAACAATTTATGCTCGGTGACAGTATACTGGTTGCGCCCTGCCTTAAACCCGGAGGGGATATTGAAATATACTTACCTGCCAGTCTAAATATGCAATGGAGAAGATTCCCAAGCGGGGAAGTTTTTGCCGGAGGCCGCAGCCATAAACTGACGTTAGCACTGGATGAGATCGCGGCATTCGTTCCCGAGGGAGTGTCGATTCCAATGGGTCCGGATATGACGTTTGTCGACAATTATGGAAAAGACTTACCCGTTGCCTTTTATTGGCCCCAATAAGTAAGCGAGAGGAATAGATTTTGGAGTTGAACTACATTATTTCCACACTGGTCTCCTGTGTGTTTTTTATGGGCATCGTGGCCTTCGTTTCCTATCAAAAAACCAAAGGTATTGCCGATACCAAGGATGGCTATTTTCTTGCCGGTCGAGGTTTGACCGGCGTGTTTATTGCCGGTTCAATGGTACTGACCAACCTGTCGGCCGAACACCTTATTGGACTGAACGGCTCTGCCTACGGATACAATATGAGCAGCATGGCTTGGGAGGTCACTGCCACTATTGCAACCATTGTCATGGCATTAGTTTTCTTACCGCGATATTTATCCGGCGCCTTTACTACGCTACCGCAATTCCTCAGTAATCGTTTCGGCGACGATGTTAGGCGCATGACCGTGGTGTTGTTTATGGTCGGCTACGGGCTTATTACTATTCCCTCAGTTTTATACTCCGGCTCCATTGCCGTACTACAACTCTTTGATATACCCAACCTGCTCAAAATCAGTTATAGCTCTGGGCTTACTATGACTATTATCTGCGTCGGTATTATTGGTGCTATCTATGCAGTCTTTGGCGGGCTTAAAGCGGTTGCAGTGTCTGATACACTCAATGGAGTTGGCCTTTTAATCATTGGTGTCACCGTGCCGGTGTTCGGCTTTATGGCCCTCGGTGATGGCAGCCTGAGTGCAGGTGTAAATGAGGTTTTAACGACCCACACCGAAAAACTCAATGCCATTGGTGGACCTACGGACCCAACCCCCTTTAGCACCTTATTCACAGGAATGATTTTTGCCAATCTTTTCTATTGGGGCACTAATCAGTATGTTATTCAGCGCACGCTGGGTGCTGTCAGTCTGGCTGAAGGCCAAAAAGGCGTACTCTACTCCGGCTACTTCAAACTGCTGGTACCGTTTTTTATGATGGTGCCAGGTATTATCGCCTTTCATCTCTATGGTGGTGAACTCCAATCTATCGATTTAGCCTACCCGCATCTGGTGAAAAACGTCCTTCCCGTGTATATGTCCGGTTTCTTTTTAGCCGTGCTGCTCGGCGCAGTATTTTCATCCTTTAACTCGTTGCTTAACAGTGCCGCCACATTGTTTGTGCTGGATATTTATCAGCCTTATAAAAAAACGACTATGAGCGATCAGCAGCTGATTAAGGTAGCCAAAATTGCAAGTGTTGTTATCGCGCTGTTCTCTTTTGTTGTTTCACCTCTTTTGCAATATGCCCCCGAGGGTTTATTTCAGGTTATTCGTGTCTTTACCGGGTTCTATAACATCCCTGTAATCACGGTGGTATTAGTTGGGCTGTTTACCAAGCGTGTGCCCGGCGTTGCTGCCAAAGTCGCGATTACTTTCCATGTGATTGCCTATGCCATTCTAAAGTTTGTTATTGATGTTGATATTAATTTCATTCATATCTACGCGATTCTGTTTTTTATTGAGTTAGGGATCATGCTGGGAATTGGTTACCTGATACCCATGGACAAACCCTGGAAGTTCGTCAATCAAAGCAAGGTGGATATGACACCTTGGCGCTATGGCTTCCCAGTCGCCATTACTATGGTCAGCTGCACGGTCATCATTTACCTGCTATTTTCACCCATAGGGCTAGTCAATGGATTGAGCTCGGTATTTTGGCCTGCTATAGCTGCCGTGTTGGTGGTAAATGCACTGCTGTGTTGGCTCAGTGTTAAGTATTGGTATAACAAATATGCCCAGTCTTTGGGCAACTACTAAGTCAATGCCTTGACGCAGCGCAATAACCTAGACGCCCTAAGTAGGCTCTAAGCAACACTACCAGACCCCTCGGCAAAATCCTCAAAAGCCAGCAACTATCGCGGGTAAGTTATATATTCTATAATATATAAGACATGTGTATTGACACTTACCACATTTTATGTCACTTTCAACTTTGTAAATATATTCCTAATATGAGTGTTTGGCTAAAAATCTATATTTAACCAACTCATAGGGATTTTAATAGGGTGCCGACGATAATTGTATCGACGAATGGTTTAAATATAAGTATAAAAAACTGGAGAATTTATGATGCTCAAAAGCAATTCAATCCATAACGCAGTTGCCTGCGCGGCCGCAGTTATTGCCGGTCTAGCTGGCGTAACTTCAGCTACCGCACAAGACAGTGCCGGATGGCAACTTGAAGAAGTTGTTGTAACAGCTCAAAAACGTGAAGAAAAGCTAAGCGATGTTCCAGTTGCTGTGACAGCTCTGACTTCAGAGCAAATTGATGCTGCATTTGCCAACAATATTGAGGACCTACAGTCCATGGTCCCATCAGTGAGTTTTCGCAAAGGTAACACTACGCGTAACTCTGCTCTAACGGTTCGTGGTATCGGCACTATCTCTTTCAGTATTGCCGCAGAACCCAGTGTGTCTACTGTAGTTGATGGCGTAGTTCTAGGCCGTTCTGGACAGGCTTTTGGCGATCTCTACGATCTTGAGCGCATAGAAGTGCTAAGAGGCCCGCAGGGAACTTTATTTGGTAAAAATGCCTCTGCTGGTGTGGTTAATATGACCACCAAACGCCCTGGCACTGAGTTCGAGGGTTCGGTAGAAGCACAATTATTCCAAGACAATGAATATAGCCTTAAAGCTTCTGTTTCTGGGCCATTAAGCGATCGCGCCCGCGGTAGCCTGACTATTTTGGACAAACAGTTTGACGGCTATGTAAGCAATGTCTTCAATAATCAGCAGACCAATGGCTACGATCGTTCTGGAATGCGCGGCATGCTTGAGTTTGATATCTCTGACGATACCTCAATGTTGGTTATTGCCGAAAAATATAATGCAACTGACGAATGTTGTACCGATTTGGAGCTGCTGCCCAGCGGCAGAAATCCCGCGTCAACCTCATCCCCAACTAGTCAGGGTGTAGTCAATGGCGTCGCCGATCTTGATTTGGATCAGCGTAAAATCGACCATGATCTTACAACGGTTACTCTGGACAAACACACGGCACTGTCCGTTCAGTTTAATACCAGCTTGGGCGAACATGAACTGACCTCTATTACCGCTTACCGCTCGTGGGACAATACTGAAATTCGCGAAGGCGATTTCACCTCGATTGCTGGCGATAGTAATCAACCAGTATTTGCTGTGCCCTTTCAGCTCCATGATCTAGGCCCTCAAGAGTGGCGTCAACTCTCGCAAGAAATGAGGATCGCCTCACCAATGGGCGAAGCGCTAGAGTATCAGGTAGGCGCTTTCTATATGAATATCGACTCTGAGCGCAACTTTACTCGCGATGCCAGCTGCCAAAACAATGCTGGTCAGCTTGACCAGTCCATGACTTGGTATGCTAATGAGACGCTAACAGGCAGCGACTTAACTGCTGCTCTGGCTGATTTGGATGCCTATGCCGCGTCTGAAGGTGTTACCTGTAATGCCAATGACATTATCTCTGCCACCGCCTATATGAGCACTGAGTTTAATAACTGGGCGGCGTTCGGTGAAGGTAAATACAATCTTACCGATAGCACAAGACTGTTATTTGGACTGCGCTACACCGATGACGAAGTAAGCTACAGCCACAAACGCGTCAGTAATGACCAGTATGGTCGTCGTGGTGTTGGTGTTCGTCCAGCAACAGAGAATACTGATGCCAGTGGTAGCACTACTGAGTCGAATGTGTCTGGTAAATTAGGTATTCAAACAGACTTTACTGATAACTCGATGTTTTATGCTACTGCGTCTCAGGGTTACAAAGGCCCAGGTTTTAATATCTACTATAACTTCAAGGCCAATGGAGACGACGCTGCTCCTCTCTCAGAGGAAACATCAACTTCTCTAGAACTGGGTTATAAATATACGTCTGATACCTTGATGCTAAACGCGGCTATTTTCCAAACGGATATTGAGAACTTCCAAGCTAACAACGCCGACTGTTCAGATGGCGCCTGTATTACGCGTTTGACCAACGCAGGGGATGTGACAACTGAAGGGGTAGAGCTTGATTTTACCTGGGCTCCAATAGAAAACCTGACACTATTTGGCGGCATTGCTGCAATCGACGCGGAAATCGACAAGTTCAGCTGTCCTGATCCTACGGCGACAAACTGTTCAGCTCGATCTGGTTTACCCGTACCTTTTGCACCGGAACTCAAGTACTCACTGATGGCCAAATATGTGATTTCACGTGACAACATGGATATCATCATCAATGGTTCATTTGTGCACACTGATGAACAGGTTTCAGGATTACCGGGGAATGACGGTTCTCAAGATCCACGTGGGCTGCTGCCAGAGTACGATATGGTCAATGCCAGTATCGGTTTCTCGTTTGATGAAGATCGCTACCGCATCTCTCTGATCGGCAAGAACCTTGGCGATGAGAGCTATACAACCACCTACAGTGGTGATGGCTTTCGTTACCAGGTACCTCGCGATGCCAGCCGCTACTTTGGTGTTGCTTTTAAAGCATCATTCTAAAGGCTTAAGAAGTATAGAAAAGGGGCGAATATCGCCCCTTTTTTAATGCCCAAATAAAATACAGACAGCTAGAATTACTGCCTTAACCAAACCATAATAAGTTTCAATAACGTCAACTAGTTGTTTGATCGCGAAGCAAATGCTCCAGCTGTTTAACGGGAAAGGTAAAATGGCCACCGTGGTGGTATGATTGGCGTTTAGAGATTTATGCAGAGGAATATATGTCCCCAAGTCCAGAGCTTCAACCGCTTTACAAACAGGTCTATGAACTGCTCATTGCGCGGCTCATCGAAGGCTACTGGAAACCATCTCAAATTCTGCCAAGCGAGATGCTGTTAGCAAAAGAGATTGGGGTTAGTCAGGGAACTGTTCGCAAAGCGCTCAACCAGATGGTTGCTGAAAAAATGCTTCAGCGACAGCAGGGTAAAGGGACATTTGTCGCTGAACATACTCAGGAGAGTGACCTGTTTAGATTTTTTAGGCTTCGCGAGCCCAATGGAGAAATGCTGATTCCAGACACCCTAGTTCTGGGTTCAACTCGCCGCAAGGCATCTGGATACGAAACAGAAAAATTGAACTTGAAGGCCAATGAACTCGTAGTTGAATTAACCCGAGTGAGATCTATTCACAACAAGCCCGCAATTATAGAAAAGGTTATCCAGCCACTCTCGGTCTTTCCAGATATTGATAAAAACACCGACCTACCCAATGCGCTCTATATTCTCTATCAAGAAAAATATGGCATCACCATTATGTCAGTCAGCGATGAGGTGCGGGCCGTAGAAATATCCAAAGACTATGCCCAACATCTAGATCTACCCGAGGGCTCACCCGTATTAATGATCGAACGCAGCAGCGTAAACATTGATGGTCGGATTGTTGAATTCAGCACAGCTTATTGCAGTTCCGAGAATTTAGTTTATTCAGTTCATCTAACGTAGATAAGATCTCGCTGTTCAAAATTACAGTTCGTCATGATTTAGATGCCGGCTATTCCAACCGTCGGTTGCACTTTTTTGACATAACTTTAACAGACGTCTTTTTTAATTTATCGGCATCTATAACGCAAAACTGTAGCAACAACAGAATTGATAAAGAACGTAAAATTAAAAACTTTATAATGATAAAAACAAGGTCTTAAAAGTGATGATTAAAATACTGCGCCAAACCCTATTTATCAGTGCAATGCTTATTAGCAATATCGCTATCTGCGCCGAACAGTTATATACCGATCAGCCTCCAGTGACACCAGAGCTGGCTTTTTCCGGCACCTATAACGTAGGTGTCACCACAATCACCTCTAATGATCCAAAACGCTTAAACACAGCCAACTTTATTACCCATATTGAACGACCCTTGACGCTAGAGGTTTGGTATCCAGCAGATACTGCTGACCAAGCAAAAATGGCGACCTATAAAAATGTTACCCGCCTGCAAAAACCCTTTGAGCTGCAGGGCGGCGCCTACCGCGATGCGCCAGCGCTAAGCGAAGGCAGCTTTCCGCTGATTCTGCTGTCCCATGGTTTTACCGGCTATCGCACCCAGATGTTTTATCTGGGAGAGCATCTAGCCAGTCATGGTTATATCGTTGTTGGCATAGACCACACAGATTCAACCAATTCTCAGATCAAGAAACATGAAGATCGTCCCGCAGGATTTGCTAGTACTCTGTATAACCGCGCCCGTGATCAGCAATTTCTTCTAGACTACTTTACCTTCCAGCAGTCGCCTGTCGCCAATATCGTGGATACAGATCGTGCCGCAATTATCGGCCATTCCATGGGTGGCTTTGGCGCCATCAATACCGTTGGTGGTTGCTATGACTTCAGCTATGACAAGCTCAAGGCTTTGGGCACGCCAGCGCCATTGGCACTGGTCATGCCTCCGGTACTAAATTCCTGTTATGGCGGCCGCGAAATAGCTGACCCACGCTGGAAAGCCGTGCAACTCTTTGCCCCTTGGGGTGGTGAACAAGATGTGCATAGTGCTGAGGCCATGAACAATATTAGCGTGCCCACCTTTTATTTTGCCGGCGATCAAGACAACACCTCAGGCTATAAAACTGGCATCAAAAAACTCTTTGACCAGACGGGTTCTGAGCATAACTACATGTTGCTGTTTAAAAATGCGCGGCACAATATTGGCCCCCATCCAGCACCAGCGGCCTCATTTTCCACAGACTTTGAACTGGGGCATTACGTCGATCCCGCCTGGAATATAGAAACCATTAATCGAGTTATCGAACATATGAGTCTCGCGTTTTTAGACTGTCATGTTAAAAGCGATGCAGCCCGCTGTGATTATCTGCCCAAGCGTCAAGACAGCCAGCAATACACTGGTGCCCTGCGCCAATACAGTGACCCCTGGCCCGGTTTTAAACATCTTTGGGCCAGCGGGCTGGAGTTCTATCGCAAATAAGTAGGCAAGGTAAATCTATGTTTGGAGTCTGTTGCTACCCAGAGCACTGAATGGCCCCGGTTTTATCTGAGTCAGGCAACATTGCTTGACTCAATTTTTTGATGATACATTATTTCAAATTCAGCAGACGGCGATTGTTGAACCACTCCACCCAAGTCAATGTTGCGCGCCCTGCGTCATCAAGCCCACACCAAGAGCCGTCTTTGTGAGTAACCTCAGCCTTATAAAGGCCATTGATAGTTTTTGCCAGCGCGTTATCGTAGGAATCGCCGATACTGCCAATACACTTTTCCTCCCACAGAACGCCATATCCAACGCTACTCTGCTTTGGCGGCATCAATTAGTAATTAGACTTGTTCGGCGTTTAAGGGGGTAGGGTCAATGTCGGTAAACAGGCCGCCGTTAAATCTACGTAACTTAGTGCGCAACTGGCCTTCGAAGCCGCCGGTGTCCATGGCGCTCCATAGGCTGGTCATGGAATCGACAAAATGCTCAGGAGTTTGCTTTAAATCTACTAACAGTTCTGTGAAGCTGCCCTCGGGAATTAAGTCTACGTCTTCACTGAACATGGTGAGTAGGCAGCGCTTTATAAAGTGGGCGGTCCGCTCAACTGCAAAACCCGTCTGCTCTAGAGATCTCGCCAGCTCTGCCAAGGTGGCACTCACCTCAAAAAAGCCTGCAAATCAGAGACTTGCAGGCTTATGAGACGCAATGAATGCGAATGGAATAGCTACATGATGGTTACATCATGCCGCCCATACCACCCATACCGCCCATACCGCCCATACCGCCCATATCTGGCATACCACCAGCGCCAGCATCTTCAGCAGAATCAGCAACCATAGCTTCGGTGGTGATCATCAAACCAGCAATAGATGCCGCAGCCTGTAGAGCCGTGCGTGTCACCTTGGCTGGATCCAGAATACCCATGTCGATCATATCGCCGTACTCACCAGAACCCGCGTTGTAGCCAAAGTTACCAGTACCTTGCTTAACTTTATCAACAACCACTGATCCCTCTTCGCCGGCATTCTCTACGATCTGGCGCAAAGGCGCTTCCATTGCACGAAGAGCAATACCTACACCAACTGTCTGGTCGCTATTGTCACCTTCAAGATTAGCAATTTTCTGAAGTACACGAATCAGAGCGACACCGCCGCCTGCCACTACGCCTTCTTCTACCGCTGCACGGGTTGCATGCAGAGCGTCTTCAACGCGAGCTTTCTTTTCTTTCATTTCAATTTCAGTGGTAGCGCCAACCTTAATTACCGCAACACCGCCGGCTAACTTAGCAACACGCTCTTGAAGCTTTTCACGATCGTAGTCAGAGCTAGTCTCTTCGATTTGAGCACGGATTTGCTTAACACGACCTTCAATTGAAGCATGCTCTCCGGCACCATCAACGATAGTGGTGTTTTCTTTGGTCATACTAATGCGCTTAGCCGTTCCTAAATGCTCAAGAGTAGCGCCTTCAAGATCAAGACCCACTTCCTCTGAGATCACTGTACCGCCAGTCAAAACAGCAATGTCTTCAAGCATTGCTTTGCGACGATCGCCAAATCCTGGCGCTTTACAGGCAGAAACTTTAACGATGCCGCGCAGATTATTAACGACCAATGTTGCCAGCGCTTCGCCTTCAACGTCTTCAGCAATAATTAATAATGGCTTACCAGCCTTAGCAACCGCTTCAAGCAAGGGTAGCAGTTCACGAATATTAGAGATCTTCTTGTCAGCCAAAAGAATCAAAGGACTCTCCTGCTCAGTGCTCATGCTCTCTTGATTGTTGATGAAGTATGGCGACAAATAACCACGATCGAACTGCATACCTTCAACGATATCGAGTTCGTTCTCTAGGCCACTGCCCTCTTCAACAGTAATCACGCCTTCTTTGCCGACTTTGCCCATTGCTTCAGCAATAATGTCGCCAATGTGGCTGTCGCTGTTGGCAGAGATAGTTCCGACCTGAGCAATTTCTTTATTGTCGGCACAAGGCTTGGCAATAGCGGCAATTTCAGCGGTCGCTGCAATCACGGCTTTATCAATACCACGCTTAAGGTCCATTGGGTTCATACCCGCAGCAACCGACTTCAATCCTTCTTGAATAATTGTTTGAGCCAACACTGTAGCTGTGGTGGTTCCATCGCCTGCATCATCAGATGCTTTAGAGGCAACTTCTTTAACCATCTGTGCGCCCATATTCTCGAACTTATCTTTTAGTTCGATTTCCTTGGCCACCGAAACACCATCTTTAGTCACCGTAGGTGCACCAAAAGACTTATCCAGAACCACATTACGGCCCTTTGGCCCCAAGGTTACTTTTACCGCGTTGGATAAAATATTAACGCCATCAAGCATTCCTTGACGGGCGTTGTTGCCAAACTTTACTTCTTTAGCTGCCATGATCTTTTCCTTCCAAATTCTGTTTCAAAAAATTCAATTAAAATTTAAGCTTCAAGAACAGCTTTAATATCACTTTCGCTGAGGATGATCAGTTCTTCACCGTCAACATCAATTTTGTCGTTGCCCGCATACTGGCCAAACACAACAGTGTCACCAATTTTGACATCGACAGCACGCAAATCGCCGTTATCTAAAACACGGCCACTGCCAACAGCAACAACTTCACCTTGGTTAGGCTTCTCTTGTGCAGAACCTGGCAATAAAATACCGCCTGCGGTTGTTTGTTCTTCTTCCTCGCGACGAACGATAACTCGGTCGTGTAATGGGCGAATCTTCATAGTTTTCTTCTCCAATTAATCTATCTACAGTTGTCGAGTTAGCTTGCGATGCTCATAGCTCCGCAATTGATTACTTATATGGTGACGTAGGGTTTATTTTTCAAGGGCCAAAGACTAATTTTTTTCATGCAGCTAGGCTTTTACTCTAAGTCTTTACGCTCCCAAGCCTCACCCTCAATCGTCTCTCCATTTCCATCGCCGTTTGGCGGTGAGTGTGAGGGCCCCCTGCCGGTTTGAAAACCAGCGCTTTGCGAGCCCATAACTAGCATGTTTTTCATAATACGTGTCGCCACCAACACTCTTATGGGCGGAATCAAACCCGCAAATCCAATAGTGTCAGTAACAAACCCAGGGGTAAGTAACAGCGCACCAGACACGGCCAGAATGAGACCTTCGGCAATTTCAGTAGTGGGTAATTCACCCGCCTGTAACTTTTGACGACCCTTCCATAGCGTCGCAAAGCCCTGCTCCCTTAAAAGCCCTGCACCCACCACGGCAGTAAGCAGCACCAGACCAATGGTCGGCAGAGCACCAATTTGACTGCCCACGGTTATTAAAAGCCACATCTCTGCAACAGGCATCAAGACAAACAACAGTACTAGGTATCTCACAACGCACTCCTTTAACTCGGTATGTTGTTAGTATTGGGGTAGTTTGCACTATTTCAACATCTGACTGAATAGCGTAATCTAAAGCAATGGATGATCTTACCTCTAAACAGCGTCTTTATAGCATTATCCAACAGATCCCAAAGGGCTGCGTAGCGACCTATGGGCAGGTGGCGGAATTAGCTGGATTGCCCGGCTGTGCAAGAATGGTCGGCAGAACCTTAAGTCAATTGCCCAGTGGTAGCCAGTTACCTTGGCATAGAGTGATTGCGGCATCAGGTAAAATAAGCCTGCCGGAAAATAGCGACTCTTTTATAGAGCAAAAACAAAGACTGCTGGAGGAGGGTGTTAGGGTGAATAAGAATAGGGTCAATCTTAGCGCCCGACAATGGCAACCTTAACCTCTATTAGTTTTTAGCCTCGACATCACGGTGGTCAGGCTCTGATTGCCGAACTGATCCCACGATAAATCCTCTTCGCCATATTATCCACAGCAATACCATCCCTGGGATCGCCGCCAAAACGGTGAAACCCCAAAATCCAACCCAGCCCAATTCATTGGCCAAAATGCCCGCAGGTGCGGCCAACCAAGTCCTTCCCACCGCGGCAAACGAGGTTAGTAATGCAAACTGAGTAGCCGTATATGCCAAATTGGACAGACCCGAAAGATAGGTGACAAATACCGTCAATCCGATACCGCTGGTGAAGTTCTCCGTGCCCACGGCAAGTCCCAGCACCATAGGGTCATGGCCAGCCACCGCCAGAACCATGAATAATAAATTACTCAGCATCATCAACAGGCCAGAAAAGAATAGCGCTCGGCCCATCCCCAGCCATGCAATGAATGGCGCACCCACAGCGGCACCTGCAATGAGTGCCCAAAAGCCTACCAACTTATTGACCGTAATAAATTCAGTGTCACTAAAGCCAAGCTCGACGATCATGGGGTTGAGCATCCCTTGCCCCATGGCATCACCCACTTTGTAGACCACAACAAATAACAAGATTAACAGCGCGCCGTCCCGATTTAAAAACTCGCGAAATGGATTAACCACCGTTTGCCTCAGCCATGTACTGACACGCTGACCGGCAACGCGCCCATGACGTTCAACAAAATTACCTGGCCCTGCATAAAGGGCGCCTAATACTGCCGGCACCACACACAAACCGGTCAAACCATAAGCCAGTGCCCACCCATAGGCCATCCCTTCGCTGGACGCTAACCAGATGGTGCCAACCCCAGCAATCAGATTACCGGTTCGGTAACCAAACTGATTCATCGCAGTACCGTGGGGCAATTCTTCATCACTTAAAATTTCAATACGGTAAGCATCGATCACAATGTCTTGGGTAGCCGACAAAAAGGCCACAATAATGGCCCAAAGAGCAAATACACTAAGCTGATTAGCAGGGTCACTTCCGCCCAGTTGCCACAGCGAAGCAAATAACAGCCCCTGAATAAGGAACAACCAGCTTCGACGCTGACCAAACAACGGCGTTAAAACAGGAATCGACAACTTGTCCACCAAGGGTGCCCAGAGAAACTTGAGTGTGTAGGGTGTGGTCAAACCAATGGCAAAGCCAATGGCGGTTTTGTCGACACCCTCTTTTGATAACCAAAAAGTCATTGTGGCCAATAACAGTGTCAACGGAAAGCCGCTAGAAATACCCAATAAAAACGCCACAAAGGGCATGGGCCGGCGATAGGGTTGAAATGCAGGCACTAGAAAACCAACGCAAGCGATGGCTCCCACGACAGCAAGAAACGTTAATGCTTCTACCATGTACAACTACTCCGCTCTCAATCTCGCTTACCAATGGAATTAAGGTTACAGGGGATAGGGCCTAACAGCAAAATAAACCCTACGCCTGGATACGCCTAACCATGGCGGCTGTCTTAGTTTAATAAAAGACCGGTAAAGCGCTGCCAATCAAAGGCAGTACCGGGGTCGGTCTTGCGGCCGGGGGCTATGTCACTGTGTCCCCTAATACGTTTAGCGGTTAATGCAGGGTACTCTGCCATCAAACACTGGGTTACCTGCCCTAAACACGCATATTGCTGATCGGTGTAGGGTTCGGTGTCGGTGCCTTCCAGCTCAATACCAATGCTGTAATCGTTGCAGGCTGAGCGGCCCTCAAACTGTGACACCCCCGCATGCCATGCGCGCTGATGAAAAGGCACAAACTGCGTCACTGCGCCTTGTCGATCGATCAATAGATGCGCCGACACTTTAAGGTCGGCAATCTCAGTAAAGTACGAGTGACTAGTGGGGTCTAGAGTATTGGTGAACAACTCAGCCACATGGCCACCGCCAAATTGCCCCGGGGGCAGGCTAATGTTGTGTATCACCAACAGGTTAATGTCAGATTCATCTGGGCGCAGGTCAGCATTGGGTGAGGCCACTACTGTTGCTGTTGATATCCAGCCCTGATCAATGTGCATGGTGCCTCCCTCGCGTATTTATGGTGAACCCCAGTTATTGAAACAGATCAGTGGGGTAAAGCCAAACCGCCAATTAGTGCTACAATTACCTCCCTGCAGAAATCTACTTATTTAGCGATGAGCGCATGACCAACACCGGAGTTAGACAATCTTGAGCAACCTACTTGAGGCTACCTTAGCCGACCTACCCAGCTGTGTAACCCGTGCACTGCAAGAAGACATAGGCAGTGGCGACATTACTGCCATGCTTATTCCTGAACAACAGCAGGCAAAAGGTGAAGTGCTGTGCCGCGAGCACGCGGTTATTTGCGGCTGTGCTTGGGTCGACGAAGTGTTTAGGCAGCTTGACCCCAACACCACCATTAACTGGTTGGTTCAAGATGGGGACCCAGTAGTGCCAGACCAAGTATTGTTTACCCTCATTGGCAATGCCCGAGTATTACTCACCGGTGAGCGCACAGCCTTAAACTTTTTGCAGATGCTGTCTGGGACTGCAACCCTCGCACGGCAGTACGCAGAGTTAACCACAGGCAGTGAAGTGAGAATACTGGATACACGTAAGACCATACCGGGTCTGCGCTTGGCGCAAAAGTACGCTGTGGCCGTGGGTGGTTGTAACAACCATCGCATTGGTTTGTATGATGCCTTTTTGATCAAAGAAAACCACATTGCCGCCTGTGGCGGTATTGCCCTAGCGGTGGCTAAAGCGCGCGAAATAGCGCCGGAAAAAGTCGTGGAAGTGGAAGTGGAAAATCTGGATGAGCTGAACGAGGCCTTGGATGCGCAAGCCGATGTGGTCATGCTAGATAATTTCTCGCCTAGTGATATTGAAAACCTAAAACACCTCAACGCTGGCGAAACCAAAATTGAGGTGTCAGGTAATATTACCCATGAAACCGTGCAGCACTATATGAGCTCTGCGGTGAACTACATTTCATCGGGTAGCCTAACTAAGCATGTGCAGGCAGTGGATTTGTCCATGCGGCTGATTAGTTAAGCTTTTTCTACAAACGTAAGCGCTTTTTAGCAAACTCCCTCGTCCCCGCAACTACCACCAACTATCCAAATGATACTATGTTTTCTAAAAATAGTGTTTTGACTGCTATAATTTCGCGAGCATTATCTTTAACAGCCAAAGGGTCTGCCCAACATGATTAATGTTTTACTTCAGAGCATCACTACTGAGATGTTTGTGGGCCTGGCTTTTTGCTTTGGCTTAGTGGTGGGTAGCTTTTTGAATGTGGTCATTCTGAGACTACCGCAGCAACTTTATGCGCAGTGGAAAGAACAATCTGAAGAGTTTCTGAGCCGCCCTCAAAATGCTCAAGATACCCCCGTTGAAACCATTCTGTGGCCGCCCTCAAAATGCTCTGAGTGTGGGCATGCCATAAAACCATGGCAAAATATTCCGCTGTTGAGTTATCTGCTATTAAGGGGCCGGTGCGCAAACTGCTCGAGCTCCATATCCATGCAATACCCACTGGTTGAATTATTGACCGGTACAATGATTGCGGTAACTGCCTACCACTACAGTGGCCAAATCGAGGTACTTTATGCAGTGTTTTTTACTCTGGTGCTGATAGCACTGGCGGGCATTGATGCCAGAGAAAAACTACTCCCTGATCAAATCACTTTGCCATTATTGTGGATCGGCCTGATTGCCAATCTCAATGAGTTTTTTGTCCCACTTTCAGACGCTGTTGTGGGCGCCATCGCAGGCTACTTAGCACTGTGGTCGGTTTATTGGTTGTTTAAACTAATTACTGGCAAAGAAGGTATGGGCTATGGTGATTTCAAGTTACTCGCCGCTTTAGGCGCTTGGCTTGGTTGGCAGATGCTACCGCTGGTGATTCTACTCTCCAGTATTGTGGGTGCGTTTGTGGGTATTTTTATGATTGTGCTTGGCGGGAAGGATCGCAATGTACAGATTCCATTCGGGCCGTTTCTCGCTGCAGCAGGATGGATTGCTTTAATGTGGGGTGATAAGATCATTAGCGGTTATTCTTCTGCCTTCAGTTTTTACTAGCTAAGGTTCCGAATCTGCATTTAAAGTAGGTATTGTCTGTGAAAAAACACCCCTACATCGTCGGGCTCACTGGTGGTATTGGTAGCGGCAAAAGTACCGTTGCCGCAGAGTTTAGGCATCTCGGAATTCATACAGTGGATGCAGACTATGCCTCACGTGCAGTGGTGGAACCCAATATGCCCGCACTGGCAGAAATTGCCATGCATTTCGGTAAAGACATTATTCTTCCCAGCGGGCAACTGGATAGAGCCAAACTGCGGGAAATTATCTTTGCGGATGCGGATCAAAAAACCTGGCTAGAAGCTCTATTACATCCGTTGATCAGCAAGTGGATCATTGCGCAGTTGGAGTCCGCGGATAGTCCCTATGTGATATTAGAATCACCACTACTCTTTGAGACTGATCAACATCTGTTGGTGAACACCGTTTTGCTAGTTGATCTGCCAGTGAATCAGCAGATTGACCGCGCATCTGCCAGAGACGGCAATGACAAGCAGCAAATAGAACGTATTATTGCCAGTCAAATGCCGCGACAGGAAAAAGTAAATAGGGCCGATTGGGTCTTTGATAATGCGTTAAATCAAGATACGATGGCGGCTAGAATAGAGGGTCTGCATGGTAAATTTATGACCTTCGCTCAGCCAACTAATTAACGGTTTTTAGTATGACTACTATTGTTCAGTGTCCAACCTGCAGCGTCGATGTTCCCTGGGTAAGTGAACAAAAATACCGCCCCTTTTGCAGCGAGCGTTGTCAGTTGATTGACTTTGGTGGCTGGGCGACAGAAAGTTTTCGAGTGGCGGGTGAGGCGGCTGTCGATGAGGCATCTCTTGGCGCAGAGGATATGGATTATTAGCTAACCTCTCCCTAGGGGTTAGTGTTCGCCAAGCAGTTTTTGTAAAATAGGCTGATTGGCAGCTGGAAAATCATAATCGCGGAGTTCATCCATGGACACCCAGCGAATCTCTTGGCCTTCGGCTCCCTCGGGGTTACCTTCAAATTCTATGACCTTCCAAATATCTAAGGTGACACTTTTGTCGATATAGTCATGACTTATTTGCATCATAGGTGAGGCGCTGGTTATTGTAATATTGATTTCTTCTTGGAGCTCTCTG
>CAJJAU010000007.1 GCA_905182275.1 gamma proteobacterium HTCC2207 | reverse complement strand
AATTCGCTGTGCATGCCCAATACGCACATACTCATGCCGTATTTGGCCATGCTGTAGGCTACGTGGTTTTGAAACCAACGCACTTCCATATTCAATGGCGGTGACAGGTTTAAGACGTGCGGATTATCTGATTTGCGTAAAAATGGCACGGCTTTCTGCGAGCATAAGAACGTTCCCCGCGTGTTGATATTGTGCATCAAATCATAGCCTTTCATGGACACGGATTCGGTACTGGCCAAATTAATGGCACTGGCATTGTTGATCAAGATATCGATGCCACCAAATGCAGCGGCGGTTTTTTCCATGGCGGCTTGAACCTGATCTTCAAAACGTACATCAACGACTAATGGCAGGGCTTTACCACCGGCGGCTTCAATTTCTGCCGCAGCGGTATAAATAGTGCCACTCAAACGTGGATGCGGTTCAGTGGTTTTGGCGGCAATGGCAATATTGGCACCATCAGCCGCTGCTCGCTTTGCAATGGCTAAGCCAATACCACGGCTAGCGCCACTAATAAATAGCGTTTTTCCTGACAAACTTCCCATTACTAATCCTCTCTGTTCATTGAATAGTCATTGTTGTTTTTGTATGCATGAAACCTTAAACCCGAAGTTAGACTAGCCCAAACCGCCGCGTGTCAACTTGGCTGGGTCTAACAATTTCTCTAGCTCAGCTCTTGGAATATCAGTTTCTTCCTCTGCCACATCCAGAACAGCCCTTCCCTCTTTGTAGGCTTTCTTAGCAATCTCAGCGGCTTTGGCATAACCAATAATGGGGTTTAACGCCGTGACTAAGATGGGATTACGGCCTAAGGCAAGTTGCAGTTGGTCTTCGTTGACGGTGAATGTGGTAATGGCTTTATCCGCGAGCAGTCGGCTAACATTAGCCAGTAGTTTAATGCTTGAGAGAATGTTGTTGGCAATCATTGGCAACATCACATTGAGTTCGAAGTTGCCCGCCTGGCCACCAATGGTGATTGCGGCATCGTTACCAATAACCTGGGCAGAGACCATAGTGGCGGCCTCGGGAATAACTGGATTAACCTTGCCAGGCATAATTGATGAGCCTGGCTGAAGCGCTTCAAGGGCTATCTCTCCGAGTCCTGCCAGTGGGCCTGAGTTCATCCAACGTAGGTCGTTAGCAATCTTCATAATAGACACTGCAGTGGTTTTTAACTGTCCTGACAGAGCAACCACCACGTCTTGGGTGTTGATATGAGTAAACAAATTGTCCGCCGGTGAGAACACTATGCCCGTCACTGCGCTCAACTGCTTGCTGAATTCAGCCGCAAAATCAGGGTGTGCGTTAATGCCGGTGCCAACGGCGGTTCCGCCTTGAGCAAGGGTTTGTAATTTAGGTAAAATCGCGTTGATAAAATCTATATTTTGCTCAATCTGGCTGGCCCAACTGAGCAAGCTCTGACTAAGACGCACAGGCATGGCATCCATAAGGTGTGTACGACCGGTTTTAATATGGTGGTCTACCGTCTTTGCCTTTGCAACGATGGCCCCGTGTAAATGCTCTAGTGCCGGCAATAGTTGCTCGGTGACCTCAATGGTTGCACTGATATGTATCGTACTGGGGATAATATCGTTACTGCTCTGACCGTAATTAATGTGGTCGTTAGCTCCGACAGCCTCACCCAGTTTAGCTGAGGCTAAGGTTGCTAAAACCTCATTGGCATTCATGTTTGAACTAGTACCGGACCCTGTTTGGTAAATATCTACCGGGAAGTGACTCATTAGATCAGGACTTGCCAGCAATTCTGTCACAACGTCACTAATGGCATTAGCCATAGCAGCGGGTAGTAATTCTAGCTTGGCATTGGCTTGGGCAGCAGCAGACTTGGCCGTCAACAAGGCACGGATAAATGCCTCAGGCATGGTGTTACCACTGACCGGAAAGTTGTTAATAGCGCGTTGCGTTTGCGCCCCATATAGTGCCGTTTCAGGGACCTGTAGTTCACCCATGCTGTCGCGCTCAATCCGAGTATTCATTACTATTCCTTAATATGCTGATCAAATGAGATTACTTTGCTGTCTTTCACGGCACACCCAAGGCGCGCCTAAGTAGGGGCACCATGTTAGCAGAAATAGTATTTATTAATAATTAATTAGACGCATATTGTTGATAGCGGAACCAAAAATAGCCTAGAGACTAACCCTGTATTAAACAGCCATGCTCTTTGCCGGCATCCAGAAGCCACTGCGCAATGTAGTCAGCAAAACTGCGCCGAATAGTGAGATCAAAGCTGCCATCTGCATTACTCGACACCAAGGCTGTAGCTTTAGCAAAATTAGTTTGCACGCATCGGCGAGTGGGTGCGTCATCTACAGACCAGGCCTCAAAGTCATAACCACCAGATTTTTTAAGCACTAGCGGGACCGAGGAACCTCGCAGGTTAAGTTGGGTTTGCCCGCCCGTGACGTCGACAATTGAAATATGCCCTGTAAGTGCGTCTCGAAGCGCCGTCTGCAAGGTCTCAGCAGTTTGGTCACTCACCAACATCCACTCATCCGGCCCCAACCAGCAGGCCATAGTAGAGCCATCACTGTGGTAGGTTCCCGACACCGTCGGCAGGCTGAGGCCTAATACAGTTTGTATCCCAGCGGCAAAGTCTGCATTGTTAGCATCGCCACGCAGGTTTAGATAACAACCATGACTAGCCTCAGTGACCGTTAATCCCAGCTCAGCGTTAGCAGGTGCAGTGCCGGAATACTGCCCTTTTAGATAATGCAGTGATGACTGCATTATCGAGTTGTTAGTGTCTAATTCAGACATTCTGGCGCTCTCCCTTGGGATCATAAAATACCGAACTGACAATTTCAGCGGCAATAACACTGCCATCTGCTGCTGGGCAGTGAACTGTATCGCCCATGCGGTTCAAACCACCTTTGACCACGGCTAGGGCTATAGAATAACCCATATTGGCGCTGTAATAACTTGAGGTAACATGCCCTTGCATGGCCATTGGGATAGCTTGCGTAGGATCATTAACGATCTGTGAACCCTCCGGCAGAACACTAGTTGGGTTCAGCGTTTTGAGCCCGACTAGCTGTTTGCGGTTTTCACGCACTGAGTCGCTTCGTTGAAGGGAGCGCTTACCGATAAAACTAAAGGCTTTATTTTTACCCACCACCCAGTCCATGTTCATATCTGCTGGGGTCATGGAGCCGTCGGTGTCTTGACCGACAATAATAAAGCCCTTTTCGGCACGCAACACATGCATGCTCTCTGTACCATAGGGGGTAATATCAAATTCAGCACCCGCCTCGATTAGTTTTTCCCAAACATGGCGGCCATAGTTGGCAGACACATTAATTTCATAGGATAGTTCACCGGTAAAACTGATGCGGAACACCCGTGCAGAAACACCAGCTACCGTACCGTTACGCCAGTCCATAAAGCCGAAGTTGTCGGCGCTCAGGTCAATGTCTGAGCATACTTTGGCGACGACCTTACGTGCGTTAGGGCCAGTAACTGTGGCGGTGGCCCAATGGTCCGTCACCGAGGTGAAGTAAACATGCAACTCAGGCCATTCGGTCTGCTGCCATAGCTCTAGCCACGCCAAAACCCCCGCAGCACCACCGGTAGTGGTGAACATTAAGTAGTGGTTGTCAGCTAAACAGGCGCAAACGCCGTCGTCAAAGATCATGCCGTCTTCTTTTAACATGACCCCATAGCGGCACTTGCCCGGCGCTAACTTGAGATAGGAATTGGTGTACATGCGGGTAATGAATTCAGCCGCATCAGGGCCTTGGATATCAATTTTTCCAAGTGTGCTGGCATCCAAAATACCGACGCTATTACGCACCGCTAAACACTCACGATTGACTGCTTGGTGCATGGTTTCGTTGCCCTGAGGAAAATACCACGGACGCTTCCACTGGCCAACATCTTCAAATGCTGCACCCTGCTCTACGTGCCAGCGATGAGCCGCGGTGTAGCGCTCGGGATCAAATAGATCCTTAATATCTCTACCGGCGATGGCGCCAAAAGTCGTTGGCGTGTACGACGGCCTAAAAATGGTTGTCCCCGTGGCACTGATGCTCTGGCCTAGGGCATTGGCTAATATCGCCATGCCATTGATATTGCCGAGTTTGCCTTGATCGGTACCAAAACCAAGGGCTGTGTAGCGTTTGACATGCTCTACCGACTCAAAGCCTTCAAGCACCGCTAGCTCAATACCAGCGGCACTAACATCCAACTGAAAATCAACAAATTGACTGGGTGCGCGACTAGTAGGTTTAGTGTGGGGAACTAAAAATAGTGTCTGCTGCGGTTGCTCAACAACCTCATCCACCGCGGGTAAAGGCCGTTGTACAACACCATCGCCAAAGCCTGCCCGCTGGGCTGCTTCAGCCCCCGCAGTAGCGCCCTCTAAAAGACCATCGGACAGCCCAAAGGTCCCTTTACATGCGCCGGCCGAACGCTCTTGCTGTTTTGACTCGCCCGGCCTAAAGCTGACAATTTTTTCATCCCAAACCGGTTTAGCCCCGGTATGAGAACTCAGATGAATAACTGCGCTCCACCCACCGGAACTGGCAATCAGATCACAAGCCAAACTTTGCACTGCACCAACCACCTTAGTTCCTTCACTATTGAGAGGCGCTACTAATGCCGATCGCACTCGCTTGCTACCTTTGGCCTCTATGACACCGCACCCATCAAAAATCTGGATGCCAAGCCCTCTGACCAACTCAACTAATTCCCCACTGGGTGAGGACCGAGAGTCAACCACGGCCACCACATCGCGGCCGGCCCTGTGCCAATCGAGTGCAGTGCGGTAGGCATTGTCATTATTAGTAGCAAGAACGAGTTTACGTCCCGGCGCAACGCCAAAACGATTGATGTAGGTAGACACTGAGGACGCTTGCATAACACCCGGTATGTCATTGTGAGCAAACACCAAGGGTCGTTCAAAGGCGCCTGTAGCCAAAACTACCTGTTTCGCTCTCACTCTGTGCATACACTGCCGAGGTCCTGAAACAGCCTTTAACCCCAAATGGTCGGTACGTCTTTCTAAGATGGTCAAAAAATTGTGGTCATAATAGCCAAATACCGTGCTGCGTCGCAGTCTCTGCACGTTGCTGAGGGACTCTAATTGCGAATTAATAGAGGTAACCCAGTCACTCGCTGAGCTGCCGTCAATCAGTTCATTAGACGCTAACAAACTGCCGCCAAATTCACTCTGCTCGTCGGCAATAATCACTCTTGCGCCACTGAGTCCGGCCTCTAGAGCCGCAACCAGACCTGCGGGGCCAGCACCAACCACCAAGACATCGCAATGCTGATTAATTTTCTCGTAGGTATCTGGGTCTGCCTCTACTGGTGTTTTACCCAGGCCTGCAGCTTTGCGAATAAAATGCTCGTAGGTCATCCATAACTTTTGCGGGTACATAAAGGTTTTATAGTAAAACCCGGGAGGCATTAGGCGTCCAAACAACCCTATTATGCCCATTAAATCAAAATTAACATTCGGCCAACCGTTGACACTCGAGGCTTCTAAGCCCTCGTACAACTCAACTTGAGTCACCTTTAAATTGGGTACTGTCGCCGCACCAGAGCCCAGCTGAATAATGCCATTAGGCTCTTCCATGCCATGCCCTACAATGCCTCGGGGGCGCGAGTATTTAAAACTGCGTCCGACCACATTGACCCCATTGGCTAAAAGCGCAGAAGCCAAGGTGTCTCCGGCAACACCTTGGTAGGTTTTACCATTAAAGATAAACTTGATTGTTTGGCTGGGATCGGTGCGGCCACAGGTGGGAAGACGGTTTATTTGACTCATGCGTCTGCTCCAGTAATCTGTGGTTGGGTGCCGACCACATAGGTCTCTAAAATTTCATAGGTTAGGGTATTGCGAGTAGCATTAAAGTAACGTCGACACCCGACCCCGTGGTACCACATTTCATGATGAATACCGCGTGGGTTCTTGCGGAAAAACAGGTAATCGCCCCACTCTTCATCGGTAAGGCTCTCCGGCGCAAGCGGTCGTGCGATATGCGCCTCTCCCCCGTAACTAAATTCTTCCTCTTCACGGTGCTCAAGGCAATGTGGGCAATAAATTAGTAACATATTCTTTTCCGATGTCTCTGAATACCAACAGTTAGTGAGCAACGCCAGCGGCGCCGTGCTCATCGATTAATGCACCCGTATTAAAACGGTCAATGTTAAATGCAGCGGCCAGTGGATGAGGCCGATCATTGGCGACTGTGTCCGCAAACACAAACCCTGAACCCGGCGTGGCTTTAAATCCGCCCGTTCCCCAGCCGCAATTAAAGTAAAGGCCATCGACAGAGGTCTTACTGATGATGGGGCACGCGTCTGGACAGGTGTCCACTATGCCGCCCCACTGCCGGTTCATTTGCACCCTGCTAAAGGCCGGAAAGAGTTCGCAAATTGCCTGTACGGTGTGTTCTATGACGTTAAATGAGCCGCGCTGTCCATAACCGTTGTAACTGTCAACACCAGCACCAATGACTAAGTCGCCTTTATCGGACTGGCTAACATAACCATGCACTGCGTTAGACATAACCACCGTATCTAAACAGGGTTTTACCGGCTCTGACACCATGGCCTGCAGCGGTCGCGATTCCACTGGGAGTCTTATTCCTGCCATTGCCGCGACCAGTCCTGAGCTTCCAGCGGTAACGCAGGCCACCTTTCGAGCACCAATAAAGCCATTGGTGGTTTCAACACCAACCACCGCACCATCTTTACGACGAATACCAGTTACTTCGGTTTGCTGAATCATGTCTACACCCAGTGCATCTGCTCCACGAGCATAGCCCCACGCAACTGCATCATGGCGCGCTGTGCCGCCACGAGGTTGCCATGAAGCACCCAAAATAGGGTAGCGGCTGTTGCGGGAAATATTAATCAGTGGGGCTATTTCTTTAATCCTTTCAGGTGTCACTACTTCACCATCAATGCCATTGAGCCGATTCGCATTTACTCTTCGCTCAATATCGCGCATATCTTGCAAGTTGTGGCCCAAGTTAAGCACGCCGCGCTGACTAAACATAACGTTGTAGTTCAGTTCTTGGCTCAGCCCTTCCCAAAGCTTCAACGACAGCTCGTAAAGTTGAGCCGCTTCATCCCACAGGTAATTCGAGCGGATAATGGTGGTGTTGCGCGCAGTATTACCGCCGCCCAAATAGCCCTTCTCCACCACAGCAACATTGGTAATGCCGTGCACCTTGGCCAGGTAATAGGCGGTTGCCAAGCCATGCCCGCCGCCACCGACGATAATCACATCGTAGTCTTTTTTCGGGGTTGGGTTCCGCCACACTTTTTGCCAATTTTCATGGTAACTGAGGGCGTTTTTTAACAGGCTAAAAGCGGAGTATCGTTTCATGGTGTCCACGGCTCTGAAAATCAACAAATGAGTCTCTATTTGACCAGTTATATTGTGGGCGGTGCTAGAACAAAAACGCCAATACATGACTCAAAAACGACAAAATAGCGCAATAAGCGCAAAAATAGGGGTTTTAGAGGTAAAATGTCATTATAATTATGGTCTGAAACCGGTTTTTGTTGTATTAAAACGACTTATAGAGCGCAATTTATTATGCCTGAATCTGCATCACAGACTCCTAATTCTGCAAATCTTGCAGTGGGTTTTGTGCTCATGCCAAGCTTTACCTTATTGCCCTTTTCGGCCTTTATTGATGCTTTGCGTCTAGCCGCTGATGAGGGCGATCAAAGTCGTCAAATAAACTGTCAATGGACGGTTATGGGGCCAACACTAGACCCCATTAGCTCAAGTGCCGGCGTCACGGTAAAACCTTGGGAGACTTATCGTAACCCCGCAGGTTTTGATTACATTGTGGTAGTTGGTGGACTATTAGAAAACACGCTAGAAGGCAGTGAGCACATTGTTGATTACCTGCAACAGGCCGATCGTGCCCATGTCCCCATTATTGGCCTCTGTACTGGATCATTCGTGATGATACGAGCCGGTCTAATGGATCAACGCCGCTGCTGTGTCAGTTGGTTTCACCACAAGGATTTAACCGACCGCTACGATACTGTAACGCCGATTGCCGACCAGCTTTTTGTAGATGATGGCGACCGAATTACCTGCGCAGGAGGCGCGGTAGCCGCAGATTTGGCTGCCTATATTATTGAGCGCCATTTAGGGCAGAGCTGGGCGCGCAAAAGTTTACGTATTTTGGTGATGGACAATCCACGGCCCGCTAGTGCGCCCCAACCGCGACCCAATGCTGACTATCAGGTGAATAACCGCTGGGTGGCAAGAGCACTGCTGCTCATGGAGCAAAATTTAAGTCGTCCACTGAGTAGTGATGAGATCGCCTCGCGCCTCAGCATTTCGAAACGCCAATTGGAGCGCTTGTTTATTAGCGAAACCGGAGACAGCTTACAAAAGTTTTATCGCCAAATTCGCCTTCGCTATGGACTTTGGTTGCTACAGAATACGGATCGACTGGTTACTGATATTGGTCAGGATTGTGGCTTTTCAGATACCGCACACTTCTCGCGTATGTTTCGCCAAGCCTTTGAAAAGAAACCTACCGATTACCGTCGTTAAACCCACTATCTCAGGGCCCGACGCTCGGCACTGGGCGGCTTGCCATAAAGGTCGCTATAGCACTTACTAAAGTGTGGTGCGGTTGAAAATCCACAGCTTATGGCGACGTCAATCACCGCAATAGATGTCTGCAATAATAATAAGCGCGCTCGTGATAGTCGCAATTCAAGATAATATCGAGATGGTGCACAGTGCAGGTAGCGGTTGAACAAACGTTCCAGCTGCCGACGGGAAATTCCAACGTAGTTAGCTACTTCATCAAGCGTCAGAGGCTCTTCTATATTACTCTCCATGAGCGTTACTGCATCGACCAGTCGCGGCTGACTCGCCCCTATTAGGTATTTTAACGGCGCACGCTGAGCGTCTTTTTCAGTGCGCACTCGGTCACAGGTAAACTGCTCCGAAATCTCCTGAACTAACTGGTGACCATGGATACTCGCTATGAGGTTGAGCATTAGGTCGATCGAGCTGATACCCCCGGAACAGGTGTACCGATCACGATCGATAACAAACAGGCTTGAGGTGATTTCCAGCCTTGGGAATTCTTCTCTCAGACTAGACAGGTTTTCCCAGTGAATGGTGCAACGATAGCCATCCAGTAATCCTGCGACAGCCAAGGCATAGGTACCAGTGTCAATGCCGCCGATAGGAATTTTTCTCCTAGCAACCTTGCGTAATCCATCAGTCAGCGCCTTATCGCAGTATTTCTTAACCCGGTAACCACCGCATACCATCATAATGTTGGCATCAACCGCATCTTCAAGACTGCTGTCTATAGTCAGCTCAAGTCCTGCACTGGAAATTAACGGCTGGCCATCAAGACTACATACTGACCAGGTGTATAGCTCACGGTCGGTGAGCCGATTGGCCATACGCAAGATGCCCACGGCATTAGAAAATGCGCTAAGAGTGTACTCAGGGAGCATTAAAAAGCACACATGCAGAGCGGTTTCAGCTTCGGTGGCATTTAAATCTATTGAATCGGACATTTTTTAATCCCTCGTCAAGAGTATAGCTCACGATGCGCAATAAACTACTGGACTGGCCTTTTGGAGGAGGCTCTTGGGGCGAGTATATGCCAAGAAAAGGATTTCAAGAAGACTTTTATTTGCGCCGGCGTTTACGAGATCCTGGCACTTCGGTGGCGACTTTGTCCACAGGCTTTTCTACCACAGAAAAGAGGTTTGGGAAGGGGTCAGTTTTGTTTGGGAAAGCCATTGCATCAACAAAGTATTGTTGAAACTTGGGCTCCATTGCCGTTTCAATTTTTTCAATATTGGTCACTAGTAATTCAATAGTATTGCGTGACTTATTATTGAGCAAAGCGATTCGCGCACCGGTACCCGCAGCATTACCCGCTGAGGACACCTGATCAAGCGCACAATCAGGGATCAATCCTAATACCATGGCATGTTTAACATTGATATGACTGCCAAAGGCACCCGCAAGTCGAATACGATCAATGCGCTCAACACCTACCTTATCCATTAACAACTTAACCCCAGCATAGAGCGCAGCTTTGGCCAATTGAATTTGACGGACATCATTTTGAGTAATGGTAATGGGCGTCGTGCGCTCAACCCCAATAACAGCGGTGGCGTCTGGCTGATAAAGCACATAGGAAAACGTGCGCCCATCGGCAATAATGCGTGAACTACGCTCGACCAAAGCGCCATCAATAACACCATCGACGGTGATAATCCCCGCCAAAAACATTTCCGCTACCACTTCAATAATACCTGAACCACAGATACCGGTGACTCCGAACTTGCTAGTCTGTGCGGCAAAGTCAACCTCATCAGACCAGAGTTCTGAGCCAATGACTCTAAAGCGAGGCTCTAAGGTTTGAGGGTCAATACGCACTCTCTCTACTGCCCCCGCGGCAGCGCGTTGACCCGAGCTAATTTGAGCACCCTCAAACGCCGGACCAGTGGGACTTGAGCAGGCCAATAAACGGTTCTTATCGCCCAGTACAATCTCAGCGTTAGTGCCGACATCGACCAGCAATGTCATTTGGTCTTGATTTTGGGGCTCTTCGGAGAGAATAACGCCTGCGGTATCAGCACCAACATGCCCGGCAATGCAGGGTAATACATAGAGTCTACCCCCATGATTGATGTGCAAATCTAATTCTCGCGCTGGCACTTCAATAGCCGCATCTGTGGTAAGCGCAAAAGGCGCGCCACCCAACTCTACTGGGTCAATACCCAAGAGCAGGTGGTGCATGATTGGATTGGCCACCAGAGTAATTTCAAGAATGTCTTCAACACTCCCTTTTACCTGCTTAGCTACCTGGGTGAACAGGTCATTTAGCGCATCGCGAATAATGCCCGTCATCTCAGCGGCGCCTTCAGGGTGCATCATCACGTAGGAAACGCGACTCATGAGATCTTCACCAAAGCGAATTTGCGGATTCATCATGCTAGCGCTGGCCAACACTTCGCCGCTTGAAAGGTCGCACAGGTGCGCGGCGACTGTGGTCGAGCCAACGTCCACCGCAACGCCATAGAGGCTGAGATGGACTCCAGGCCACAGAGCAATAATCGAGGTGTTTTTATACACTGCCACGGTTAAGGAGCGACCACTCTTTTTTAGCGCCGGCTGTAAACTTCGCAGTAATGCCGTATCACATAGCAACCCGGTTAAACCCCACTCAGCCTCAAGGGCTTCGAGCAAGTGCTGCAAATCACCTTTGGGCACCTCCATGTCTGGCTCTGGCACTTCGACAAAATACAAGCGGGTGGCGGCATCTAGTTCAATATCACGATGTTCTGCCGCTTTACGAACCACTTGCCGATGCACTTGACTCTCCGGCGGCACGTCGATAACGCAGTCATCCAACAGCAGGGTGTGGCAGCTTAGCCGGCGGCCATTTGCTAGCGGTTTTTTTCGCTGACTGTAACTTTTCTCAGTCTCACTTAAGGGCGACAGATGGGTAATAGCCGATTGTATTTGATGTTTGGGAAACGTGCCTTCGGCACAGGTGATCTGACAGCGTCCACAGAGACCGCGGCCACCGCATACTGAGTCAATATCTACTCCCAAGCTGCGTGCGGCATCAAGGAGTGGCGTGTGCATTGGAAAACTGCCGCGCCGTCCAGATGGCGTAAATACAACCTTGACCTGTTTTTCAGTCATCAACCTTACCTGTCACTCTACATTATTTAATAATAGTCTTAGCTAATGTTTATGCCCTCTTGCGACGACCACCGCGGACACGTTCGGTTCCAGCGGCCTGAGGTTCACGATAGGCCTTGATCCAACGAGTACAATTGGGGTCGGTACCCATCATCACATCGCCACCACGCACGGCTTGCATAACTTCAGCATGCAGCGGGCTGGTAATAGCTGAGGTCATTCCTGCACCCATAGCCATAGTTAAAAATGCGCTGTTTATACCATTGCGGTTGGGCAAACCAAAACTGACATTGGACGCACCGCAGGTAGTATTTACTTTTAACTCTTCTCGTAGACGTCTCACCACATGCATCACTTGCAATCCGGCAGAATTAATCGCCCCAATAGGCATAACCAGGGGGTCAACAATGACATCGCTATAGTGAATCCCATAATCAGCAGCGCGCTCAACTATCTTTTTAGCCACCGCAAAGCGCTCGTTAGGGTCTTCTGAAATACCGGTTTCATCATTAGAAATGGCGACTACCGCAGCACCATATTTCTTTACCAGCGGCAGTACCCGTTCGAGGACTTCATCTTCGCCGGTCACCGAGTTGACAAGTGCCTTTCCCTGATATACCGACAAGCCGGCTTCTAGAGCTTCAATAATGGATGAATCAATGCTAATCGGCACGTCGGTAATGGACTGTACCAACTGTATAGCCTCAGCGAGGATGCGAGGTTCATCCGCCAGAGGGATACCCGCATTGACATCAAGCATCTGAGCACCCGCTAGAACCTGAGCCAGCGCGTCCGCTTCAACACGACTATAATCACCCAACTTCATTTCTTCCGCCAAAATTTTACGGCCGGTTGGGTTAATTCGCTCGCCAATAATAACAAAGGGCTGGTTAAAGCCAATTTTAACTTCTCTAGTGGCAGAGCTTAGTGTGGTAATGGTCATAATTAATCCTAATGGTGTATCCCGTTGTTTCTAAAAACGGCAATTTTTAGCGGATTTTAATCGCTATAACGTTGCCATGCCTTTACCGCTGAATTCGAATTCACCGTCTTGTATTTTGTACATCCAGGCAGCCGATTTTTTCAGTCCACCCAGGGGATAGAGATGACACTGTTGAATTAAACAGCCGGGATCAGCCTGAATACCTGCTATTAAATCACGCAATAATTCGCTAGGTTCTGAGGAAGGTGCATTAACATATTGGCCCAAAAATGAGTCTTTAAGGGTCAACCTCAGCATATTCATGGGGTTGCGCGTCAACATACGCATCGACGGACCAACGCCACAGTGCTGAGCATGACGAAGTAACGTCTTAATAGTCGCTAAGCCAGGGATACCAACATACACCGGCAATACATTGCCCTGCTGACGAATCTTTTTCTCCCAGGCCAGTATAGGTGCGGCCTCGAAAACAAATTGCGTCGCTAGGTAGAGACTCATGTCAGTGTCACGGGCATAGTCGTTTTTTTGCTGGATAGCTAGGGCACAGTCGGCTTCTGGCATATCGGGACTACCCTCAGGATGACCCGCAAGACCCAACTTAGTGAAACCGTATTTTTCAAACAGCCCTGTGCGCAGTACTTCAATAGATGCGCTGAATTCACCCAGAGGCTTATCCACTCCGCCACCAATCAATAATCCTTCGGTAACACCTAATTCGCCCTGTAAAATGGCAAGATTTTCTTCTAAACCTTTGGCGGAGAGAATTGAGCGGGCAGCAAAGTGCGGCACCGGATTGTAACCTTCGGCCTTTAAACGGCGCACTGTGGTCAGAGTATCAGCGAAGTCCGAGCCAGGCAAAAAGGTCACGTAAATGGTGCAACCGGGGCGTACCATCGAGCTGAAGTCAGTAACCTTTGCTGCACCCCCAGGGGTGACCTCCAGCGTAGTGCTGCGCATTAGATTGATCAGTGAGTTCTTTTCTTCGGTCATACTTAGGGACATCTAAACACCTTCATTATTCGGCCTTGAGGCCTTTGTTTTTTACCAATACTTTAATATCTTCATCGGAATACTGTTCTTCAAGAGCCGCAGCAAAACCCTCCGCCAGAGACTGCAGGGTACCCTCAGATTCCAATGCGCTGGACTCACGTCGCCAGTCGGCGAGATATTCATCGCTGCCACCCTTACCGGCGCGCATAGCCGCGCGATCAATAGCCGCCTGAAATCGATGGCTCAAAATTGCCTTGCCACGTTCACGACCGCGTTTAACCAGCACTTGGGCAGGAATGTCGCGCCAAAAAACAAGAATTTTTTGCATGGTTGGAACTACTCCAGATTACATCAGCGACTTGTATCAGCCAAATTTTAAGACCTGTAACTCTATGCCTGTTTTTAAACCGCCGTAGCCACAAGGCTCATGCTTAAACTCTAACCCTAATGCAACCGCTGCGCTTTGCGCCCGGGCAAGCAAGTCTGCGTTATCTTGCTGCGACAAATACACCACGCGGGTGTAGTGAGCAAAAAATTGATCCCGAAGCTGCGGATATACATCTAACTTCAATCCTTTGATCATTATTCGATCAAAGTGCTGAACTAAAAAATCAGTTAAATAAAAACTACCCAATTCTTGCTCAGCAATCTGGTTAAACCGTTTTTCGCCAGCAAAGAACGAATAACAATGTGCACCAGGTAGGCGATCTATACCCTCTTCTTGTAATAGCTTGTCAATTTCACCGCCACTACCACAGTCAGCATACGCCACAAATATATTATCGTATTGATGGCGAAATTGAGCGATCTTTTTACGTAATTTTCCAGCAATTAGTTGTGGTCTATTATGTAACTCAGCATCAAGGCACTGCAGGTCTATATGCTGCCAACCATTGAGCTCTTGTAACGCTATAATTTCATGAGCAAGCGCTCCGCAAGCGATGATTAAAATCGGTGCTGGCTGAGCCGCTTGATCACGGAGGGCGTTCATCAGGCAATCATGTCAAGTTCTCTGCGCTCAGAGACCAAGCGAATAGCGGTGGTTGCCGCATCAGCAGCATCCCGGCAGTAGGCATCTGCACCTACTGCATCACCAAATTCTTGATTAAGCGGTGCACCTCCGACCATCACTATATACTTACCACGTAAGCCCTGATCCTTGAGCGCATCAACAACAACTTTCATGTATGGCATGGTGGTTGTCAAAAGTGCTGACATGCCTAGGATATCGGGCTTATGCCTTTTAAGGGCGGCAAGATAATCTTCTACAGAATTATTAATACCAATATCATAGACATCAAATCCAGCCCCTTCCATCATCATGGAGACCAAATTCTTACCAATATCATGAATGTCGCCTTTGACAGTACCTATAACCATGGTGCCAACGGGCTTAGCACCGGTTTCAGCAAGTAATGGTTTTAAGATTGTCATGCCGCCTTTCATGGCATTGGCTGCCAATAACACTTCAGGCACAAACAGAATACCGTCTCGGAAGTCGACGCCAACAACCGTCATGCCATCCACTAAGGCCTCACCCAGCAGGCGCTCTGGTGACCAACCACGTGCCAGTAAGATATCGGTACCTTCCATGACCTCTTCTCTTAATCCATCATAAAGATCATCATGCATCTGCAGCACCAATTCATCATCGGGCAATTCGGCTAATACGATATCATCTTCTTCAGACATGGTTCACAACCCTCAAATAGGTAGGTCTAGTAATTCTTAGTAGTCTCGATCAGCGAAAGAGCCCTTACGCCGAGCGATGAAATCAAGCAATGCCTCATCAACAGCTGGGTCAATGTCTGGCGCCTGATAGTCATTCAACATTTTCTTCCATATTAAATTTGCTCGCTGGGCAGTATCCAAGGCACCATCGGCCGTCCACTGCTCATAGCTATTATTGTCAGCAACTGTCGAGCGATAAAATGCGGTTTCGAAATTTTTCAGCGTGTGCGCAGAACCAAGATAATGCTTGCCTGGACCTACTTCACGCACCGCATCAAGGGCCTGTCCATTTTCGGACATATCCATGCCGCCAAGCAGTACAGAAATCATACTTGCCTGATCACAATCCATAATAAATTTCTCATAGCCCATGGCCAAGCCGCCCTCTAACCATCCAGCGGTATGAAGCATGAAATTGACGCCAGCCAGCGCCGAGGTCTGTAGAGTATTAGCCGCCTCATAGGCAGCCTGAGCATCCGGTAGTTTCGAGCCACAAAGACCTCCACCACTGCGGAAAGGCACACCTAAACGTCTGGCTAGAGACGCAGCGGCATAAATCACCTGACTGGGCTCAGGGGTGCCAAATGTCGGTGCACCTGTGGCCATAGAAACGGCGGCCGCAAAAGTGCCGAAAATTACCGGTGCCCCTGGACGACAAAGCTGAGTGAATGCGATACCCGCTAATGCTTCGGCAAGAATTTGCGTTACCGTACCGGCAGTTGTCACTGGTGACATAGCACCGGCAAGAATAAACGGCGAAACAACCGTCGCCTGATTATTGCGCGCATATACCTTGAGTGAGCCGAGCATTGTTGCATCGTAGGTCATTGGAGAGTTGACGTTGATGAGGCTGGTTAACACACAGTTTTGATCAACAAACTCAGCACCAAATACTAACTTGGCCATATCCACAGTATCTTGGGCGCGCTCATGGTGAGTTACCGAACCCATCAGAGGTTTATCGCTATATTTAAAGTGACTGTAAACCATATCAAAGTGGCGCTTATTGACAGGTAGATCCACTGGCTCACAGATGGTACCGCCAGAGTGATGAAGACCCGGTGCCATATAAGCCAATTTAACAAAATTATTAAAGTCTTCGATCGTCGCGTAGCGACGCCCTTTATCAATATCATGCACAAAAGGTGAACCGTAGGCTGGCACTAGGACTGTACGCTTACCACCAATAATTGTGCTGCGTGCGGGGTTGCGTGCATGCTGAATATACTCGCTTGGTGCAGTTGCTTGAATCAGTGAGCGACACAGCCCCTTAGGGAACCGTACTCGCGTGCCCTGCACATCTGCTCCAGCATCCTTCCACATCTCCAGAGCCTCTGGATCATCAAGGAAATCAATACCTATCTCTTCAAGCAGGATATCGGCATTATCTTCGATGAGCTGGAGACTTTCCTCATTGAGGTACTCCATATAGGGAATTTTTCGCTCAATAAACGGTGTTGTTGCAACCACTGCATTTGCACGAGCCTCGCGGCGTGCATCGCGGCCACCGCCTTCCCTACCTGGTCTTCGTCTACCGGTTGTCTCAGTCATAATCATCAGTCCAATAAAACTGTGTATCGGCCCTTTAAAGAGGCTCTTGTATGGATGGCAGTCTGTGCCTCTTTCCACCGCATCGCATACGATGTTGCGACCTAGCCGTATTCGCTCGCGACACCACTTTTAAATGCAATAAATCAGCTTCTTAACGCTGTGTTATCAGAATCAAAAGCAGACTCGGCAATGACTGTGGTGCGATGCTTTTTACCGAGGATTTCAATCTCTAACTCTGTACCCTCAACTGCATAAGCCGTCTTCACCAAACCAAGGGCCAATGACTTGTTAACACGGAAACCAAAGCCGCCAGATGTCGCTCGCCCAACGAGCTCTCCACCACTGTAGATCCCCTCAGAACCCCGAGCGTCGGCATCATCTATGTCATGAACTTCCAATGTCACAAAGCTATTAACAAAGCCACGCTCCTGCCATGCCTGCAATGCCGCCTTACCGACAAAGTCACAGTCTTTATCTAGCTTAACAAACCGATCCAGACCGGATTCTAGCGCTGAGTATTCAATCGACATCTCACGAGGAATTAGACGATAGGATTTTTCTAATCGCATCGCATCCATAGCGCGAATGCCAAAAGGTTTAATATCAAACTCGGCACCCGCTTTCATTAGCTCGTCAAAAATATAGTTTTGCATTTCAATCGGGTGATGTAACTCCCACCCCAACTCGCCAACAAAGTTAACACGCAGAGCTTCCGCTTGAGCGTAACCAACGTTGATCGACTTACCTGTCAGCCACTTAAAGTTCTCGTTGGACAGGTCAGTGTCAGTAATTTTTTGAAGCACCTCGCGAGATTTCGGTCCAGCCAGTACCAAAACTCCCATTTGAGTGGTGATTTTTTGTAGCTGGACCGAGCCATCCTTCGGTGCCAGCTTAGTCAGATAGTCCCAGTCATGCCGCTCACTGGAACCGGCAAAAACCAGGTAATAGCTATTTCTAGCACGCTTATAGATCGTAAATTCAGCTCGTACACCGCCATTGAGAGACAGCATATGACAAAGACCGATACGTCCAATCGCTTTGGGGACATTGTTAGCCACAATGCTATTTAACCAAGCTTCTGCGCCATGCCCTGAAACGGTAGCCTTTGAAAATGCTGACATATCTAGCAGGCCAACCTTGCCGTGAACATGGCGGCACTCGTTACCAACAAACTCAAAGTAGTTGGAGCGCCGAAATGAATTCTTTTCTACAATGCGCCCATCGGCTAACGCCGTTGAGTGGTTTTTGTTCCACAGTGTGTCGCCTTTATTGAGCTCTTGCTCCGAAAGAGAGTAACCTGGAGGCGCAAACCAATTGGGCCGCTCCCAGCCATAAACACTGCCAAAGACTGCGCCAAGCTCTTGCATACGGTCATAGCAAGGTGCAGTTTTTAAAGGCCTTGCTGCGCTGCGCTCTTCGTCAGGATAGTGGTTTTTAAAAACGTGATCATAGGCCTCTTCATTTTTACTGCGTAGATAACCGCGCGTGGCGTAGGGCCCAAATCGCCGCGGATCAACACCCATCATATCTACCGTCGGCTCGCCATCAACTATCCATTCAGCAAGCTGCCAACCCGCTCCACCAGCCGCCGTGATACCAAAACTGTGGCCTTCATTCAGCCAGAAATTTTTCAATCCCCAGGCTGGTCCAACAATCGGATTACCGTCTGGCGTATAGGCAATAGCACCGTTATAAATTGTTTTTACACCCACCTCCGCAAAGGCTGGGACACGACTCATGCATGCCTCGACATGCGGCATTAGTCGATCCAGATCGCCATTAAAGAGTTCGTACTCCGACTCCGCACTGGGTCCATCAACGTAACAACATGGCGCATTCTCTTCATATGGCCCAAGAATCATACCGCCAGCTTCTTCACGTAAATAGTAACCGGCATCAGAGTCACGCAAAACTGCTTGTTCAGGCAACCCAGCCGCTTTGCGTGCCAAGATATCGGGATGTGGATCTGTGACAATATATTGATGCTCCACTGGAATTACCGGAATGTCCAAGCCCACCATCTCGCCGGTTTTACGGGCAAAGTTTCCAGTACAGCAGACTACATGCTCGCAGTGGATATCACCTTTGTCCGTTTTTACGATCCAGCTATCATCCGCTTGCTGCTCCAGGTCAAGAACAGCCGTATTTCTATAAATTTCCGCACCACGTGTACGAGCGCCTTTAGCCAAAGCTTGAGTCAGGTCAGCCGGCTGAATGTAGCCGTCATCAGGGTGCTGAATGGCTCCAATTAGGCCATCTATGTTACACATTGGCCAGGCCTCTTGGACCTGCTCTGGCGTCAGGAAGTTAACCTCGACACCCACCGTCTGAGCCACTCCTGCATAGTAGCGATACTCGTCCATCCGGTCTTCGGTGGAGGCCAGGCGAATATTGGAGACCACGCTGAAACCGACGGTCTGACCCGTTTCTTTTTCAAGTTCGTGATAAAAATCTACCGAGTATTGATGCAACTTACCCACTGAGTAACTCATATTAAACAATGGCAGTAGACCTGCGGCGTGCCAAGTGGAACCCGAGGTCAACTCTTTACGCTCGACCAGCACCACATCTGTCCACCCTTTTTTGGCTAAATGGTAGAGCGTACTCACGCCGACAACACCGCCACCAACTACCACTACCCGTGCATTTTTCTTCATTCTGGTTTCTCAAATTGAATGTTTGTCATTAGCTTGCATAATAAGGAAGTGTAACTGCCAAAATCATATTAGATAGAGTACAGTTACGACAGTTGTGTACCCGCAAGCGTCACTGAAAATAACCCTCGGAAGGCAGGACGTCGGTCGTTTTTAAGACAGCGATTGACGGTCATAGAAATCCGCGACAAGTGTGGTTTGAGGAAGATGATGCTCTAACATTCAAGCCAGTATTAAGAGAGGGTATAATAATAATGAGTGATATTGAAATCGCCCGTAAAGCGACAATGAAATCGATCAGTGAAGTCGCTGAAAACCTAAACATTCCTGAGTCAGCAATTATCGCCTATGGCAAGACGAAGGCTAAAATTGACCCTGAGTATCTATCCTCTCTGAGCGATAGGCCCGATGGTAAGCTCATTCTGGTCACGGCAATTACACCAACTCCAGCTGGCGAAGGTAAAACAACCACTTCTGTAGGCTTGACAGATGGGCTGAGTAGGATTGGTAAGAAATCAATTGTATGCCTCCGCGAACCAAGCCTAGGCCCCTGCTTCGGCATGAAAGGCGGTGCAGCCGGCGGTGGTTATGCTCAAGTTGTTCCAATGGAAGATATAAACCTGCATTTTACAGGGGATTTCCATGCTATCGGCGCTGCACACAACTTGCTATCAGCGTTGCTGGATAATCATATCCACTGGGGCAATAGCTTAGAAATTGATGCCCGCCGCGTCCAGTGGAAGCGTGTCATCGATATGAATGATCGCGCCCTGCGGAATATTACCTGTGGCCTTGGTGGTCCTGGCAATGGGTTCCCGCGTCAAGATGGTTATGACATTACAGTGGCCTCCGAAATTATGGCGATTTTCTGTCTGGCTAATGATTTAGAAGATTTAAAAGCGCGTCTGAATAAAATTGTGGTGGCTTACACTCGCGATCACACCCCCGTCTTAGCCAGTGAAATTAAAGGTATTGGAGCTATGGCGGTACTCTTAAAAGACGCCCTAGCGCCAAACTTGGTACAGACCTTAGAGAACAATCCGGCGATTATTCACGGCGGCCCATTCGCCAATATTGCCCACGGTTGCAACTCAGTTATCGCCACCAAAGCTGGCCTGAAGATGGCTGACTATGTGGTTACCGAAGCTGGTTTTGGTGCCGATCTAGGCGCTGAAAAATTCTTCAATATTAAATGCCGCAGTGCTGGCCTACACCCAGATGCTGCGGTCATTGTGGCCACTGTCCGAGCGCTTAAAATGCACGGCCGTGTCGGTAAAGACGCACTTGGTGAGGAAAATGTTGATGCGGTGCATGAGGGATGCAGCAACCTAGTTCGCCATATCGAAAACGTCAAATCTTTCGGTGTACCTGTGGTAGTAGCGATTAACCGCTTTGTCACTGACACTGATGCTGAGATTGCTATGATTCAAAAGGTGGCGGAAGCCAACGGCGTGAAAGCCGTTGAATGCACCCATTGGTCAGATGGTGGCGCCGGCACTGAGGAACTTGCCCATGAGGTAGTGGCGCTGGTCGATGGCGGTCACGCTAACTTCGCGCCTCTATATGCGGATGAAATGCCCATTTGGGACAAGATTAAAACCATTGCCACGCGTCTTTATCGTGCAGATGACATTATTGCCGACAAAAAAATTCGCGATCAAATTCAAAATCTGCAAGACTCGGGCTATGGGCATTTTCCAGTATGCATCGCCAAAAGTCAGTACAGCTTCTCCACCGACCCTAACCTAA
>CAJJAU010000006.1 GCA_905182275.1 gamma proteobacterium HTCC2207 | reverse complement strand
CTTATGGTTCTACTAATAGCGATGGTTTTGGTTATTTGATTGAAACTCATCAATGGAAGAGTGATGGGTTTCAATCAATTGACGGCAGTAATAGTGGTACCGGTTTAGATATCAAAGACTACACCTTAAAGTTAGGGTACGCTCCCGTTGATTCTCGCCATGCATTTGAACTGAAATATCAGTACGCTGAACAAGACTCTAACCAAAGTTATTTAGGCATTACTGATGCTGACTTTGACCTAAACCCCTACCGTCGTTACTCCGTATCACAAAACGACTTAATGACTACCGAGCATAAACAGCTGATATTGCGTCATGATTTTTCCATACGTGATAACTTAAATATGACCACTACTGTCTATAATAATGATCATGCTCGAAGCTGGTACAAGCTTGATAAATTGGGTGGTGTCGGTCCTGAGAAGATTATTGCAGATATCAATAAAGGAACTACTGCATCTTCTGACTTAGCCTTGCAGGCTATTTTATTGGGCGGCGATAGTGCCGTGGGCGACGTAGCCATTAAAGATAATAATCGCGATTATTATTCACGTGGTGTGTCGGTTAAATTTGATTGGTTACTAGACGGAAATTCAACGACCCATGATATTGAAGTGGGTTTGCGATATCACCAAGATGAAGAAGATCGCTTGCAACGTTCTGACAAATACACTCAAGTCGACCAAATCTTAATTTTAGACTCCATAGGAGTGACCGGTGGCAATAAAAACAACCGTGTTGTCCAGGCAGAAGCACTAGCTATTTACATTAAGGATGATATTACCTTTGGTAACTTTATTGTAACACCCGGTGTGCGTTTTGAAGATATTGAACTCGAGCGTCGTGACTGGAGCACCCTTCCCCGCAATGCAATGCCTAGTCTAAAGCAGAATAGTGTTACCGCTGTATTGCCAAGCATCGGTGTGCTGTATAACGTCAATGACAAACTGTCTCTGTTAGCTGGCGCATACAATGGTTTCGGCACTCCAACAACCACTAGTGGTGTTGAGGAAGAGCAGGCACTTAATGTCGAGCTTGGTGGGCGTTATCAGCAAGCTGACTTGATGATTGAGTTAATTGCCTTTACCAGTGACTACGAGAATCTGGTGGGTGAATGCACCGCATCTTCAAGCACGAGTGATTGTGATATTGGCGATCAATTTAATGGCGGTGAAGCAACTGTTCGCGGGCTGGAGTTTCAATTAACCAATAATTATCAGTTAACTGATAACACGGCTATGCCAGTATCGCTTGCCTATACATACACAAACGCAGCGTTTGACAGTACCTTTGACGGCGAGTTTTTTGGTGATGTTAATAAAGGTGATCCGATCCCCTATATTCCAAAGGCTCAAGTAGCTCTAGCGTTGGGTTTAGAGAATGGTCCTTACCGTGTTAACGCAAATCTTAATTATGTTGATGCGGTTTGCGTAAAGGCAAGTTGCGTTGATTTTGAAAAAACCGATGATTCAACTGTGTTAGATCTAGTTGGTAATTATCAAGTCAATGACAGCTTAGGTGTATATTTGAGACTAGAAAATATCACAGATGAAGTCGATATCATTGCACGCCAACCTAAAGGGGCTCGCCCTAACAAAGCGCGATCAGTAACAATCGGTATGCGATTAATGCTTTAGCCTTAGGGGATAACGCTAACAAGTTAGATGGATTTATTGGGAGCTGGTAACAGCTCCTTTTTTTGTATCAGAAGAAAGGGCCTATAAAAAACCCACGGTAGCTGATGCGATTGCCGACTGGGTCATGACCCAAAACGCGAGAGCATTAAAGTCTTATCTAACGGTGCCTGGTCGCATCCTAACGCATCAGCTTTTTTTGCGCAGCCATGGTTTTTTTTGTGGCCTCAAATACCGTTAGTTTTGGGTCTGCAGAGCCAGTGCGTCCGATAGAATCGATCTGACCGTAAAACCAGTACTGCACTGCAAAACCTGCCACGGCTTTGAGGATTTTGAGATTACCCAGCCACGCTAACCAGCTTGGAAATAACGATAGAGAATTCTCATAACGCGGTAATTCTTCAAGACCAGCGATTAATTGATAGGGCGCATCGGTCATAACACACATGGGTCGTCCAAGACCAATGAGATCAGCAGCACCGCTTTCAAGGGCCTGCTCCATAGCTGTACGCTGTCTAAAACCGCCGGTGACCATCAATGGCACAGTCACCTTTTTGCGCATGGCGACCGCAAAATCCACAAAATAGGCCTCGCGCATCATTGTCGATTGCGCCACATTCTGTTTCTCTTCTTCTTCCATGCCAGCAAGACCTAGTAATTTTGGTTGTTCATAGGTGCCACCAGAAATTTCGATTAAATCAATACTTGCCTCTTGCAACCACTGTGCAACTTGTAGGCTCTCTTCAAAGGCAAAACCGCCTTTCTGAAAATCTGCACTGTTAAGCTTTACCGCAACGGGAAAATCAGGCCCCACCGCGGCTCTTACCGATGCTACCACTTCCAATAAAGCGCGTGCGCGATTGGCTAAATCACCCCCATATACGTCAATACGCTGATTACTTCGGGGACTTAAAAACTGAGATAGTAGATAACCATGGGCGGCATGAATTTGTACACCGGTAAAACCTGCTTCTTTTACCGCCGCTGCACAAACACCAAAACGCTGCACAATGTCATGAATCTCATCAATCATTAGTGCCACTGGCTCACCAAACTGCCCTCCTGGCAATCCAAGTTTGATGGCAGATGGTGCTTTTGGGTTCTTATTCACCAATTTTTGAGTCTGTCGACCAGCATGACTTATTTGCGCCCAAAACTGGTTGCCATTTCGGGTTGCATCAGCTGCCCAACGGGCCAAAGCATCACGCATTTGCCGGCTCGGCGGTCTATCAATGACTACGTTTCCGGGACGCTCAAGATGGTCTTTATCAATGATGATATTTCCCGACAGCAACATGCCGGCACCGCCATCACTCCACAACCCATAAAGACGCGCCAGCTCAGCGGTTGGAATCCCCTCAGCCGTAGCAAGGCCCTCAGTCATGGCAGCTTTCGAAAGACGATTGGGTAACACTGCCCCACAGGGCAAAGTCAGTGATTGAGAAAATAGCGATGGCATAGATAACCTTGAGAGTAGATTTTTGATTGGAGAGTGTATGAAAAACATACCTAAAGGTATAGTTTTTGTGCTCTTTATTGTTATCCTTCTGCCCCTAATTTGTAATTCATAACACAAGGTCAAAAAATGGACTTCGAGTATTATCAAAACAAAGTAAAACAAGTTTCTACATTTCCCATTGATAGCGCGTGGGGGCAAGGGAGAGGCGCTTTTGGCGGTCTTACCGCTGCCCTTGTTTTAACTTATATCGAACAACAAACGGGGCTCACCGATCGTGACCTTAGAACCATTAATATTCATTTTTGTGGTGCCGTTATTTTAGATGAATCTTGCGTATTTACTCACCGCGTATTGTCTGAGGGAAAGTCTGTCTTTCAAGTTGAAGGCCAATTACTTCAAGATGGCCAGGTCAAAACTCAAATAGTAGCCTGTTTTGGTGCGCAACGGCAGTCGTCCATTCAGGTTGCTCATAAACCCGTATTCGCCGAAAAAAGTTTATCTGAGGCGATGCAATTTCCATTTATTAAAGGCTTAGCACCCGACTTTGTGCAATATTTTGATCTGCGTATTACCGATGGCAGCTTGCCCGTTAGTGGAACGAAACAATCTAGACTGGCTGGATGGATGCGGTTTAGAGACCCAACAAAACCACTTGATGACAGTGCGATGCTCTGCCTCATTGACGCATGGCCTCCAGCAGTAATGCAAATGTTAGACAAACCAGCACCTACCAGCTCCATTACGTGGAACCTTGAATTTATTCAACCGCGTGAGCTACTGCAAGCCGATGACTACCTTTATTATGAGTGTGATGTAATACAAGCTGATTTTGGCTATGCTCATACAGAGGCCAAAATATTTCACCCCAACGGCCAACTATTGGCCTTGAGTCGTCAGCTGGTTGGTGTCTATGACAAACGCGGTTGAGAGGTCGTTAATAAGATAAAATTTAGTCTCGTTAAGAGGTAGAGGATTAAACGCCATGAATAATAAAGCGGTACCAAGCGCCGAAAAGCCACTGGCTGGAATTAAAATTCTTGAACTATCCACTATGGTCACATGCTCCTTTGCGAGTATGACTTTAGCAGCCCAAGGTGCAGAAGTTATTAAAATTGAACCACCATTAGGTGGGGACGTCATGCGCCACCTTGGACATCAAAAAAATGGAATATCGGCTTTATTTCACAACTGCAACCGTGGCAAGCGATCACTGGCGATCGATTTAAAATCCTCCGAAGGTAGCGATGCCGTAAAGCAGCTCGCTGCCGAGGCTGACTTACTTATGCACAACTATCGGCCAGGTGTTATGGAGCGAATGGGGCTAGATAGCGCCTCACTTAGAAAGGCCAACAAACGACTTACTTACATTGCGGTAACCGGATTCGGTCTTGAAGGCCCTATGGCGGGCGAACCCGCCTATGATCATGTTATTCAAGCTATGACCGGGATTACTGATCTTCAAGGAGAGGGAGAAAAAGACTTTAGCTTTGTCCGCACCCTATTGTGCGACAAAATTACGGCCTATACTCTTTGCCAAGCGGCAACCGCAGCGCTTTTGGCTCGCGCAACCACTGGTGAAGGACAGCACATCGATATTTCTATGTTACACGCCTGCCTTGCGTTTGTTTGGCCCGACGGCATGATGCACCACACACTGCATGAGGACGATGTTATTGCAATGTCACCTGTGTCCGATTACTACCAAACCCTAAACCTAAATGACGGATCTATTGCCGTGGCTGCATTGCAAGACAAGCATTGGCAAGCGTTATTGCCTCTTATTGGTTACCCCGAGTTGGTCGACAACCCTATGTTTAAAACTATGGGGGCTCGGTTGAGCAATATGTCTGAGGTGCTTAAAATTCTTAAGTCACCGCGCAAAGATGTTGGTGTTACCCGAGCGCTAGAAATACTAAAAGCCGCGGATGTGCCTTGCGGTCCCTGTGAGTATCGAAGTGATGTCGCCGAACATTCTCAAGTAAAGGCGATTGGCGCACTAGAAACCTATGTGGCAAAACATCTCGGCTCACTAACTGTCCCCACTCCGCCAGTGCAATTTGCTGGTGCTGCTACCAGCCAAGCATTGTCCAGCCCCACTCTTGGTGAGCAGAGTCGCAATATATTGCAAGAACTAGGTTGGAGTGATAAAAAAATTGATAGGTTAATAGAAAACAAGGTGGTCCAATGTGGTTAAGAGAGTCATCCTAAGCACATCAAAACATACTGGGCGCACCATAATCTCAATGGGTCTCTTGACCCCAACATGTCTAAGTTACAATCAAGATTAGGGGTTTTTATCACAAAAATAACGAGATATACCATTTCTCTACTGTGTCTGACGGCGGCTATTGCCTGCTACTCAGTTGGCATCGTTAAAGGTGGCAGTGTTTTTTTGGTATTAGGCTTAAGTTTTGAGGCCGCATTTTGGTATGGGTTATTTTCAAAAAAAGACTAAGCCATCACAATAGTCTATCTAGGATTAAGGTCGCCCAAGTTCAGTATATTCTGCAGCAATGTAATAGCCATCTCCTCCCATCTTGCCAACCGAATCTATGCGCGCTTGGTCTATGATGCCATCACTGTATAAATCGTCGCGCACGTAAATCGACACTACATCGAGTAACACAACTGTGCCGCTCCCAGCTGAATCGCCAATAGAGAAAGTTTCTCTTAACCTACATTCATAACGAACCGGCGATTCCTCCACTGACAGCGGTAATACTGTTTGGCTGGCAGAATACTCGACTCCCACATGAGAAAACTCACTCTCATCAATCGGCAGGCTGGCACTGGTGGCATTCATCATGTCCATTAGATCGCTACTAACAATATTCACCACGCATTCGCCGGTCTCCATTAAATTTTTCAGCGTGTCTTTATGGATGTCCGTTCGGGGAGTTATCTGGGTATACATCAATACTGGTGGGTTACAGCTTGCGACGGTAAAAAAAGAATAGGGTGCAAGGTTATCGACCCCGACTTTTGATCGAGTACTAATCCAAGCAATGGGTCTGGGTGTTACGCCTCCATTGAGCAATCGATATTTTGCTTGATTGCCTAGATCCGAAATATCAAAGTTCATTGTTTGCTCACTTAAACGCTTGCCTGTTAAAATTATTCGAACAAGTATAGGTTGAGTAAGGAATTTAACAAGCCTTTGCTGACTAACAAAAACGATCCTCCATTTTGTTCCCATCACTGGGTTATTTAGCGGCTTTAATCACCATCACCAATCCAAAACTGACTAAAGATTTATAGGTTTACCTATGGCAATATAGGCGTAGATAAAAAAACATGACTTATCCGCTGATAAAGGTAAGCATAATTACAACAAAGACTTAGGTCTTGAGATGGGTAAATCCTTACTTCATAACTGCCAATATGGCACTAAAATTAGTGTCTGCGGATTTATATGCGCTGGACTTTTTTTAGTCTCTAGTACCTTTGCCACAGAAGCTGACATTCAGTTAGCCGACACCTGCCCACCCAGTTTTGGCCTCAATGATGAAAACCGCTGCTCGCTGCGCCATCTATATCAGCTTTATGACTCACTGCAAGACAGCGGTATTGGCGGTTTAAAAACGGCACTACCCAAAGCGCGCGACGGCTTTAGTCCCCAGCAAATTGATTTAGGCCGTTTTTTGTTTTTCGACCCTATTCTGTCGGCTGATAATAGTCTCTCTTGTGCAACCTGCCACAATCCCGATCAGGGTTTTGGTGATGGTCTGGGCCGCAGCGTCGGCATTAAGGGTCATGTGCAAGCGCGCTCAGCACCAACACTTTGGAACAGTGCATTTTTATCGTCATTTTTTTGGGATGCTCGAGCCCAGAGCTTAGAGGAGCAAGCTCAGAGCCCACTCTTTAGCGCTAACGAAATGGGTAATACTCCAGAGCAGCTAATGGCGAGTCTAAATCGTCATGCTCCTTATAAAAGATTGTTTAAACAGGCCTTCCCCAACACATCAGCGGCGCTATCGGTTGATAATGTGATTACCGCGCTAACGGCCTTTCAATCCTCACTGGTATCGCTTAACAGTCGCTATGACCAGTACGCGCACGGCTATCACCAAGCATTAAATGAAGACGAGATTGCCGGCTTAAATGTATTTAGATCATTCGTTGCACGCTGTTCCCAATGCCACACGCCACCACTGTTTACCAATCAACAGATTGCGGTCATTGGTACGCCTGAGCCAGAAGGATTACCGCGAGATATTGGGGCAGAAGAGACCTTTGATTCAGCAGTATTGCGAGGTGGTTTTAAGGTGCCAACCTTGCGCAATATTGCTCAAACAGCCCCTTACATGCACTCTGGACGATTTAAAACGTTGCGTGAAGCGGCAGAATTTTATACCGGTGGTCGTGGTCATGCAGTGCCTGAAAACGAAGAGTTGTTATTGCACTGGCATATATCAGAACCTAATTTGTCCAGTGATGAAATAGATCGACTGGTAGACTTTATGAAAACTCTCAGTGATCAAAGCCTAATTCCCACCACACCAGCGCAGCTACCCTCTGGCCTGCCGTTTAAACATATGGAGAATATGCATGAAAAATCTTAATAGTCTGGCCATTGGTCTTGCGGTTATTACCTTTGCCGTTGGTTGGTATTTGGGTGGTAGTAACGATGCACTCACCATTACTAGCAGCTCCGGTGGCAAAAGCTACAGCGGTGGCTATGAGTCCGATCAGTCAACGGCCGCTAAGGGCAGCGGTGCGGTTAAGCTGCGCACCACAGAAGGTACCATTCATATTATTAACCCCGGAGACTCTATTCAGGCTGCTGTTGAGTTGGCCACACCAGGAGATACCATCCAAGTGATGCCAGGGACATATTCAGAGACCGTTTATATCGACAAAGATGATATTCACTTACTGGGCGTTATTATTGAGGGTGAGCGAGCAACCTTAGATGGATTAAAGACACTAAACGATGCGATTCTGTTTTCTGGTAATAATATTATTATCGAGAACTTCAAGATAATTGACTATAAAGGCAATGGTATTATGAGTCAGGCCGGTAATAATTTTGAGATTCGCAATAATCAAATTATTGATACGGGCATCTATGGTATTTTCCCTCAGCTGGGCAAAAATGGTCTGATTGAACACAATGTTGTATCAGGCATAGCCGATGCGGCTATTTATGTGGGCATGAGCGATAACATTCATGTGGCCTACAACGAGGTATTTGATAGCGTGGCCGGCATTGAAATAGAAAACAGTCGTCATGCCATCGTTGAGCATAACCATACTCATCACAATACCGGCGGTATTTTGGCGTTTATCACCCCAGGGCTGCCAGTCAAAGATACTTATGATGTCATTATTCGAAATAATTTTATTATGGATAACAACACCCCCAACTTTGGCGCACCAGGCTCCACCGTTGCAGGTATACCCGCGGGTACGGGCATTTTAATTATGGCTGCCGATGATGTGGTGGTTGAAGGTAATATTATTAGTAACCATAAAACTGCAGGTATTTTAATCACTGACCATGGCAATGCAGATGATCTAACGTTAGATCCTGAGTCTGATCCTAATGCAGATGGTGCAATGATTTTAGATAACGTCATGCTTAATAATGGCTATGACACCATTGATGCGGTGAGGGCCTTTGCATTAACGGAATTGCATACCGGTGATATTGATATCTTTCAGATAGGGCCAACCGAAGGTAGCTGTATTAATAACCGCCACCGTTACAAAACTGTTGGCGTTAGTGACTTTACCGATTGCGACTTCACCAATACTGATGATATTGAGACCTATCTATTGGCCGGTGGCGCAGAACCTCGGGTGATACATCCTTCAGAGCGCGGCGAGATTGCCTATCTAGGCGTTTGTACCGGTTGCCACGCTTATGCTGGCAGACTAATTGGTCCGTCTGTGATGGAAATACAAGCGTTGTACGCTGACCGTCCCGAGGCGCTAGTGAACTATATTAATGCGCCAATACCCATGCGTGACAATTATCCTGAGATGCCCGCACAAAATTACCTGGATGCTGAGACCCAGTTGGCCGTGGCCAACTACATTTTAAAGGTGGGTAACTAATTAACCCTCAGCTAGGTGCTAAAAACTCACACAGCTTTTGACTGGGGTGACCTGAGGAAAATAATACGTCACCCAATGACTGAATATTAGGGTTGTCCGCTGAGTAATTTGGCCACACCGGCAAGTCCAACTGATTAGGATTGCCTGTGGCAGCGAAGTTAACCCAGTACGTTTGCATAATGTTAGTGAGCCTATGATCGGCCTCGACAGTAGGCAGCCAATCATCATGGGTATCAAATATATAGGGTAGTTCAGCACCATGATAAGCCCCCATAGTAGCGGCTAGCTCGCCTTCACGTTGACGAGTAAAATGGTATACCCATGCATTATGATTCAGTTTTGAAGCTTCTTTGGCCAGCACTAGGGAGGGGCAGACATAGTATTTAGCGGTGCGTAGCAAGTCTGACTTGCGCCGATCATCACTTTGGCCATCTAACAATGCGTTTAAACTATCAGCCTCTGAGGGTGTCACCTCGGCTTTTAACCAACCCTCAATGTCAGGGTTATCATCGGTATACATTAACCATTCATCATCATTAGAGCCTATTAATAAGTCCACTCCATGCATTTTCCCTACGCTTATGGTGTTCATAATGGGTTCCATAACACTCATTCCATCAACCACAGGATCAAAGTAATGATTTTGATAAATCTCGTTTGCCGCTGACAAAATAGCATCTGCCGACAATTGTCTCATTCCTTCTACAGGCTGGTTTGCATCATCACCCAATGTAAAATTTGCAAAGGCTTCGCCTAATTGTAAATGCGCTTTTCTAATACTTCGATTGGTTAATGAGGACCCACCACTTTGATGAATTGCCTGAGAGAACAGACCCTTTCCTGAGGGCATGGTCATCAGGTGATCAATATTATTGGCGCCTGCGGACTCTCCCATGACGGTGATTTTTTCCGCATCGCCTCTGAGAGCGATAATATTATCGTTGACCCACTGCAACGCTGCGACTTGATCCAGCAACCCAAAATTAGAGTGCTCAAGTGAGGGATGAGAGAAAAACCCGAACACGCCCAGCCGATACGCAATGGATATAACAATGACGCCCTTGGATGCCAAGTTGTGGCCGATATAGTTAGGCTCATAAGACCAACCACCTTTATTGCTGCCACCATGAATATAAACAATGACGGGCAGCATTTCGGCACTTTGCGCCTCAGTGGCAGGTCGCCAAATATTCAAATAAAGACAGTCTTCACTGACCTCGGGGTGCTTTATTAGCTCAGGATCCCCACCAAAACCAGCTGCAACATTTTTGTACCATTTAGCAATGTGGTCCCCTTGCATGCAAGCTGCTGGAAACTCATTTTTTTGAGCTATCGCACTGGGTTTTGCTAAAGGCTGAGGCGGCGCCCACCTCAAATCGCCAACCGGAGGTTGCGCAAAAGGAACCCCTAAAAATGATTCTGTCCTACCCCCTTCCGCGAGCTTACCAACAATAACCGATGTATCATTTAGAGTCAGTCTGGGGCTATTGTCAGCGCCTCCTTTTACTGTATCAGTGCAAGCGCCCACTATTGATAAAAGGCATACCATGCTTAATTTAATAAATTTTTTGCTGGATAAATGCATTACTAGCTACTCCGTATAAACAATAACACAACCACCAAATCCACCCTGCTCGACAATCTTGTGCCCCTCAGCGATATGCTCTAAGGCCACTGTGTGTGCGATTCTATGTTGCAATTTTGCAGCCTGTAACGCTTCGGTAATGGCGTCAATCGCCTGTACTTTTGCCGACTCTGGCATGGCATAGACAAGTATCATTCGCAGCGTTAAGTCCATAAACATCATGTCTATAAAAGGCAGTGATGGTTGCTTTACCTGAGTCGATGAGTAGGTCGCTATAACGCCACCAGTGGCAATACAGTTCAGTATTTGTGGTAAGTTGGCACCAAATTCTACGTCAATCACGCGATCTACTTTTTTACCCTGACTGGCGATTAAAACCTGCTTACCCCAATCAGGCTCTCTGTGATTAACTACCGCGCTAGCACCTAATGCCAAACAGGTATCGCGATCTGCATCATTACTCGCTGTGGCAATAACTTCAGCGCCGGCGATGAGGGCCCACTGAATGGCGTAGTAGCCCACTCTGCCGGCACCCCCAGTCACCAAGACCACTTGGCCACTAATGTCGCCGTCCGTGTAAACACAGCGATGCGCAGTCATTACCGGAATACCCAGACAAGCGCCAACGGAAAAGTCTGTATTGTCCGGCAGATGAACAGCCCGATTTGAGTCCAATACCACATATTCAGCTGCGGTCCCTAGGCGCCGCCCGTACTGCGCTTGGTACACCCATACACGCTGACCGACCCGATCTTCAGGCACACCACGGCCAACTGACTCAATAACACCTGCACCGTCACTGTGGGGAATAACTAACCCGTCATCAAGTAGACTGGCGGATGCCCCAGCGCGTTTTTTAACGTCTGAGGGGTTCACACCACTGGTGGCTAACTTAACCAGCACCTGTCCAGGTTCAGCTAAAGGTTTGGGCTGTTCGCCTACCTGCATAACCTGTTCCGCACTGCCAAATTTTTCAAACCATGCAGCCTTCATAAACTATTCTCATTTACTTTAAAGTACATTTATCTTTTCCCCATCAACTAGACAATCTCTCGGTATGCCCATCAATGGGTATGGCCTGTCCGGTAATATGCTGAGCCGCTTTGGAACACAAAAAATCAACTGTCTGGGCAATATCGTCAGCTTCAACAAATACCCCGAGCGAATTCTGCTGTAAATAAGATTGGCGTACTGACTCTGCTGAGATATCTCTAGTTTGCGCGTCAACCTCTATGACTTTATCGATGCGCGGGCCGTTAACACTTCCCGGGCAAATGGCGTTAACACGCACACCAAAGGCTCCAAGCTCCATTGCCCATGTCTTAGTCAGACCAATAATTGCCCACTTAGCCGCGGCATAAGGTGACCGCAGAGGACAGCCAAATAACCCGGCATTAGAAGACATATTAATCATATTCCCCTTAGACTCTTTTAATAAGGGAACAGCTTTCCGAGTCACATAAAAAATGCTGTTGAGGTCAGTGGTAATGGTTTCATTCCACTGGTCTGGCAAAATATCCTCAACCGCAGCTGTGGGGCCGGAAATACCCACATTATTGACTAAAATATCCAATCTGCCGCAGTGGCGCAGGAGGTCTTTAAAAACCAAGTCCACGTCACTAAGTTTAGTTAAGTCAGCACAGGTGGTGCTAATTTCTGGCATATCTGTGTTCAGAGCCTCAATTGCCATTTGATCAATATCACACACGTGGACACGGTAATGTTGAGCCGCAAAATGCATCGCTATTGCTCGCCCGATACCCGATGCGCCCGCGCTTATTAATACCACTCTTGAAGTGTCACTCATGACATAAAGTGCCTGTTATTATTTTTATTCATTCTAAGTATAAATAGGTGTTAACCTCAACCGCTAAAATCGATGTCCGCGCTCACGACTCACCATAACACGCAATATCAGTTGAGCTACGGATTCATCATTCATCAAAATACGTTATTTTAAGCCAAGGAATAGTCATGCCCAGAGAAATTCTAGATCCCAAAAACATACATGCAAGTATTCAAAAAATAGTATCTGACCAGCATGCCGATATTATTACTGAGGTCAAAGAAGCTGTGGCAAACAACGCGATTGTTATCGTTGGCATGGCACAAAATCCGGCGCCAAAACGAGCACGCAAGGTGCTGGATGAGCTCAACATTGACTACCACTATTTGGAATACGGTAGCTACTTCAAAGAATGGCGTCGACGCAACGCACTGAAGATGTGGACAGGCTGGTCGACATTTCCGATAATTTTTGTGAAGGGTACTCTGATCGGAGGCTCTAGCGACATGCGCGCTTTAATAGACGCAGGTGAGCTAGATACTTTGCTAAACAGCGATTAAGTATTGCTTATTTAATCGGTTGATTCAGAATCATATTTCGTTAATTTATTGATTCTGATCACCGCTTGAATTTCGTGTACATAGGCCTCCCGCAGCTCTGAATAATCAATCAGACCCTCAGCTAGCTTATGGCCAGTAACCACTTTCCCGGCATTACGCAGCAACGCTCTTTGCTCGCGCAGATCTGTGTAAGCACGGTGCGTGTTGAGATTGCGTAAATAAGATTTTATGGCATCACTGACCGAATCAAATTTAGCCACCTCATGCTTACTGCCCGCATTACGGCGCAGTGGTACCAGACCACAGCCCTCCTGATAACACCATTGTCCAAATAGATTGTTGGCCTGAACCGCAAACCGTGAGGTCCCCCATGCTGACTCCATTGCGGCTTGCGCCAGCGCAAGAGACGCGGGAACTTGATCGACACGCACCAATAATTGCTTAACTACATTAGGAGTAATCTCCTCCGGTGACGTTAGTCTGTACTGATCGGCTAAGTCCGTCAGGAAGGTTAGCTGCGAGCGACTGTATTCCCCTTCAGATAAGTCCTTTACCTCAACGAGCTTATCCCGCTGGCCTTGTATGAGCGTATTTTGCTCATCCACTAAGGGCAGAATATAGCCAAAGAAAGCACTCTTTTTTTGTTTAACATCCTTATAAACACTAAAGTCCGGCAATGGCTCTGAACTAGAGCCCATGATCCCGGTACCTAATACTGCCAACGTCATAATCAACGTGACAATAATGACTGCTCGGTTAGTATCTAGCTTCATCTTTTAGGAGTCCGCCAATTCTTTATTGCGCTGTTCCGCCTCTGCCCAATCTTTGGGTAATACTCGCGCGACCACCATAAAACTGATAATTGAAGGAATAAACATGCATATCGTCACGGTGACGGCATAACGCATAGCCATCAAGTCTGTATGACTTTCTCTGTAGACGTCAATCAACCAGCCTGTAAATGTAGGGCCACCGCCCAAAGCGATCATATTGAGAATAAAAAAGAACAGCGCTGTGGACATCGCTCGCATATTGATAGGTGCTAAGGTTTGAGCAATCGCGAAACTAGGCCCTAAATAGATACCCAAAAACAACAGAAAGATTGTTGAGAACGCTAGATGAGCCCAAACCGACGTGACCCAAAACGCAGCTATACCAATAGGTAGGCAAATCCCAATGGCGATGGCCGGCAGCCAACCGTAAGCACGGATATCTTTAGCGCCCCATTTGTCGGCTAATTTTGCGCCAAAATATGCGCCACCCGCATAGGTCGTACCATTAATAATACCTAGAATAATCACTAAGGTTTGAAAGTCGAACGTTGGATCCAAAATGACCAAATACTTGGTTTGAAAGGCAGACTTGGCGTAAGAGACAAAGGACCCAAAAGCAATACCAAAGCACATGGCCCACCAGGCGGGAATCTTCAGTAGTGTTTTTAATGATTCCTTAAACGGAGGCTGCACAATATCGGTTCGACTGTTAAATTCCATTGCACCGCGCACTGGTTCACGCAAAACTAATTTCACAATAATGGCTAAAACAACACCCGTGACACCTAAAAAGATAAAGATACGCCGCCAATCCACATCTTGCCCAGAGGAGCCCATGAGTGATGCTGTAATAAAATAGGCCGCCATAATACCCAACGGGATTCCCATGGAATAAACGCCTAATGCCCCTGCCCGCTCTTCTTTTGGATACATGTCAGAAATAATCGAATGCGAAGGTGGACTTCCGCCCGCCTCACCAATACCAACACCCATGCGAGCGAAGCCCATCTGCACAAAGTTGCCCGCTAAGCCTGTAAGAGCAGTAAACCCACTCCAGGTTGCCAACGCAATTGAGAGAATATTAACGCGACTATAACGATCAGCCAGCCAGGCAATAGGAATGGCGACAATGGTGTAGAACATTGCAAAAGCCAAACCGATCAATAAGCCTAACTGAGTATTACTAAGACCAAGATCCTCTTGAATAAACGGCGCTAAAATGCCAACAATTTGTCGGTCAATAAAGTTAAAGCCATAGACGACTGTTAGCAGTACTAGGACAAAACTACGGTAACTTTTGCTCGGTGTTTTTTGATCAGTCATTTTAGTTAGTGTTTCCCTATTATTATTATTTTATTCCATGAGCCAAAAGCGTAAACGCGTACTCCTCGGCATAGTCTTTTAAGCGGCCATATCTTCCACTGTTTGCAAAATGACCCGCACCCATATTAATGCGCATCACTAAAAGATTATTATCTGTTTTTGTACTGCGCATCTTTGCCGTCCACTTAGCAGGTTCCCAGTAGGTTACCCGAGGGTCGTTTAAGCCGCCGGATACAAACATCGGTGGGTAATCTCGCGCAACAATATTATCATAGGGTGAATAGCTTTTGAGTAGGTCAAAAGCATCTGGGCTTTCTATCGGATTACCCCACTCTTCCCATTCTGGCGGAGTAAGGGGCAAACTCTCATCAAGCATGGTATTTAAAACATCTACAAAAGGAACACCCAAGTTGACCGATCGCCACAGGTCAGGTGCCTGAATAACCGCAGCACCCATTAATTCTCCGCCGGCACTGCGACCTGAAATAGAGATATTACCCGCACTGGTATATTTTTCTGCAGCGAGAAATTTGGCCACATCGACAAAGTCATTAAAGGTATTGGTACGCTTTTCTAATTTTCCATCCAAGTACCACTGATAGCCCAGCATAGCCCCGCCCCGGACATGGGCAATGGCATAAACAAAACCTCTGTCTAGCAAACTCAAACGCATCGAGGAAAATGTTGGTGATACAGTAATACCGTAAGCGCCATAGCCATAAAGTAACATTGGCGCGTTACCATCACGTTTAAATTCTTTTTTGTAGACTAGGGATACAGGTACAAGTACACCATCACGCGCTGGAGCCATTACTCGTTCAGTGACATAACCATTTTTATCATAGCCACTGGGAACCTTCTGCACTTTGCGTTCAACTAACACCTTGGTTTTAAGATCGTAATCAAAGGTTGTCGACGGCGTCACCATAGACTGATAACCCAAGCGCACAAAAGACTGGTCAAATTGCGTATTCTGACCAATGTAAAGGGTCGCTATGGCCTCAGGAAAAACCACTTTGTGTTGGTCTCCGGCGTAGGACCTAATGCTTATGCTGTCTACCCCAAGGTTCCGTGCCTTGATGGCGATGAAGTTGTCAAAGGTTTGTAAACCCATCAAGTAAACATCGTCGGAACCCTGCTCTAGAGTCTGCCAGTTACTGTACTCTGGCTGCTTGTCTGCGACTTTGGCAAACCGAAAGTTCTTGTGGGTGTCGTTGGCTAAGATATAAAAATGGTTATGCGCATGATCCACTGTCAGGGTGAAGCCTGCGGTGCGGTCAATTAATTTTAACGGCTGAGCATAAATATCCGCGGCGGGAATCACATAGGTTTCCTGAACTTCACCCTGAGAACTCACCAATACCAGGTATTTTTCGTCACTGGTAAGGCCAAAACCCAAAAAGAAACCATCATCTTTTTCATGATAAATGGTTCTATCCTCTGATTGAGGCTCACCTAAACGATGGACATTAATGTTTTTAGCATGCCATCGGTCATCTTCTAGTCGGGCATAAACAATAGCCTTCCCATCTGCACTAAACTCTAAGCTACCTTCTACGTTATGAAGCTGATCTGCTAGATATTCACCCTTTTCAAGATCGACAATGCTCAGTTGATAACGCTCGTCTCCTTCGGTATCAAAAGTGTAGGCGAGAAGATTGTCATTAGGACTGACACGCCAATCACCCAGTACAAAATAATCATGACCCTTTGCCAAAGCAGTCACATCGAGAATAATTTGCTCTTTTTTATCATGTAAAGATTGCCGACTATAGGTAGGATACTCCTCGCCGGGCCGATAGTACCATCGGTATTGATAACCATTTTTAATGAAAGGAACAGACGCCTCACTTTCATCCGTACGACCTTTAAACTCATTAAAAAGAGTGTCTACCAATGCACTGTTAGGTTCAAGAAATGACTTGTGGTAGCTATTCTCTTCGGTGAGATAATCAATAACCCGCTGGTCATCAACCTCAGGGTAACTTTGATCTTTTAACCAAAAGTAATCATCTGAAAGGTCTCTACCGTGATAGGTAGAAAATTGAGTTTGCTTAGCCGCAATGGGAGCAAGATTCTCCAGTTGAGCGAGGCGAGGGAAATATGGTGTCACGGTATCATCCATTGACGTCTTAGGGTTTACATCACAAGCGGACAAGACGGCCAATGACATTAGCGCTAGAAAAAACTGCTTAACCATTACTACTCCATTTTTTCTAACGATGAATTTTTCTCAAATAAAGCCCGTAATATACGCGCCAAAAGGCGTTGAGACTATAGCGAAGAGTAGAATCCAGAAATCTGCCAGTGTCATATATTGCCGCAGAATGGGTACTCATCTCTAGATGATAAGTAGCACATCAATACCCAGTAAAACGCACATTCCCCGCACAATCATTTTCGTACGCTTGTCCAAATCGGCATAAGCGTCAGACAGCCTGTCTAATTCATCTTTGGCAATCTCTCCGCCCTGCTTAATTTGCGCTGTGCTGCTTACTAACAACGCAGATGCAGACGCACCCGCAGTCGCAAAACTGAGCTTTTTAATGAAGTTTCTTCTACCTACCAACTGTTGATCAGCTCGCATCTATGCATCCACCCTGTTTGGTCGAAAAATCCTTAGCTGAGGTTACCGTAAAAACTATGGCGACACCATCACTCTGGTGTCAAAGTCTACCGAACTATCGCACCTCTATTTCGATGACATCTGACATAACCGGAGGAGAATGCGGAATATGCACTTGATTACCAACGATAAGTTGCAATCGATGCTTACCGGGCGACAACTTAACTCTCGTACTGGTTTGACCTTTACCAAAATGTCGCACTTGATCCGTTGCTGGCAAGGGATTAGTCAGGTCAGGCAATTGCTCGACATTGATCAACAAATGGTGATGGCCAGAATTAGGTTCGGGGATGCCTGCCGGTGAGACTTGCATGCCGGTAAGACCAAATATAACCTCTATGCCGGCTTGGTCTTGGCTATCAAATATCTGACCGTCCGCAGGTTGCACAAAATAGACTCTGGCGTCGTCTGGCGATGACGAATTAGGCATTTGAGCCTGTGTCAGGCCAATAAGCGCCAGTCCTAGAAAAAAAACGACAGCCTTTAACCGGCTCATTAACTGATTGATCATGGCTACTAATACCACCTTATTTGTTTACTTTAGTAGAGGCTAACGCAATATGGATGTAAAAATCCAGTCTATGTCGTGAGAAAGTTCATCGTTTCACAATAATTTCAAAATCCTGTGCTATACCTAAGACTCCAGTATTTATTAAAAGAGCTTTGAATTGACCTCTCACAGTAATTGGTACCAAATAAAGGTACTCTATGACGCTGAATTACCGTTGGTAAATCAATCACAATCTGCGGCTCATTTTGTAGGTCCACATACCTACATTGCTAGCCAAAAAAATGCTGCCCGTCTGTCCCAAAAAACCATTGCCGATGTTTACTGCAAGGCTATGCAGAGTATTTTTAAGAAACGTCATGGGGACGCCGTTAGACTGACCGTAACCAAATTTTCTGCAGATCTGAACGAAAAGCAAAGGCGAATTGTCTTGCTTCATGATGCAATAATTAGAGAACGTCTAGAAACAGCAAACTTCTCTCCCAATAAAAAGGTAACTCTAACTGCAAGACAAAATTTCAACTAACTGCCGTCAAATTGCCAGTGGCCCTCTCACTCAAATAGACTAATCTAAGGTCTAAATATTCATTAACTATCCTGAGCGAAATTATTCGGGTACCATCTTCCGCTAAATTAATTACCCGAGCGCATACAATGCTAATTCTCCATGGCTTTGCAATGTCAAACTACTTCAATATGGTCAAACATGCCTTGATGCTAAAAGGCTGTGAATTTTCAGAAAACAAACTCTATCCTCAAGTTCCAGAGCTGCTTGCTCTAACCGCGACCGGTAAGATACCAGCCATTACAACGACAAGCGGTCACCATATTTCAGAAACATCGGTCATTCTTGACTATATCGAGGATATATATCCACAGCCAGCCCTGTACCCCCAGACGGCAGAGGGTCGTGCTCAAACTCGCCAATTAATTAAAGTTATCGAACTGTATTTAGAATTACCGTCAAGACGGTTAATGGGAGATTTTTTTGCGCGCCGTAAACCACAGGATGCATTAGCTGCTGAGGTTCTTAAGTCTTTCACAAAAGGATGCGAAGTCATCAATCAATTAACCGATATACAGCCCTATTTGCTTGGTAAAGACTTAACTGTGGCTGATATCTTTATGCGCTATGCATTAGCTATCCCAAGTATGCTCAGTCCGCGATTGCTCGACTTTGATCCTATCTCCGCCATATCGGGATTGGATGAGTGGCAAAAGATGATGGCCGACAGTGATATTGCTCGAAAGATAGATGCCGATCAATTAGAAAACCGACCGGAATTTATGGCCAAAATAAGCGGCTAAAGAGATTCGCTTAAAGATCAAAAAACGCTATATCTATAACAATTAAAATAATAAAGGGATGATTATGAAACTATTAGTATGTTTAGTAGCATTGATAATGGTGTTAACGCCATTGGCAAACGCAAAAGATTTACGCACAGCAAGAGCCGAGAGCGTTGGCATGTCCAGTGAGCGGCTAGCCCGAATAAAACCTTTACTGCAACGTTATGTTGACGAAGGGAAAATAGCCGGCATTCAAACTCTGATTGCTCGGGAGGGCAAGATTGTCCATTTTGAGCAGATCGGAAAATTGGATCTGGATACTGGTTCAGATCTAAAAGACGATTCTCTATTTAGAATCTATTCAATGACCAAACCAATTACCACTACCGCAGCTATGATTCTCTATGAAGAGGGTAAATTACGGCTGGATGATCCTGTTGAGAAATACTTGCCCGCGTTTAAAAATCAAAAAGTTTTGATTGATGGTGCATTGGTTGATGTCACACATGCCATCACCATTCGTGAATTAATGAGCCATACCGCGGGTCTTACCTATGGAATCTTCGGCAACTCGGCTATTGACCAGCAGTATCGTGCAGCTATGTTTGGTGAGGATTATCAATTCGACTTTAGCAATACAACTATCAACGCTGACGCTAGCAAGATCAAAACACTAGATGATCTAGTCAACGCTATTGGCCCAATCCCACTGCAATATCAACCGGGCACGCAATGGGTATACAGCTTATCTGTTGATGTTTTAGGTGCCGTTATAGAGAAAATTTCTGGTCAAACCTTAGACATATTTATGCGCGAACGTCTATTCGAACCACTTAAAATGAACGATACCTTTTTTGAAGTACCACAAGACAAAATACACCGGTTTGGTACCCTTCAATTAAAGGATGCCGAGGGAAAATTAGTGGTAATCGATCGGCCTAAAACCAGTGGCTTTTCAAATAATGTGACATTTTTCTCTGGTGGAGGCGGCCTGGTGAGTAGTGCAATGGACTATCTCCGCTACTCGCAGATGATGCTCAATGGTGGTGAATTGAATGGCGTTAGAATACTTAGCCCTACCACTATTGATTTAATGACGCGGGATCAACTGAGTAAAGAAATGAGATTAAAGTACGACCCAAGACCGGGTATTATGGGGGATGTTAGTTTTGGACTAGGCTTTGGTATTGCCGTTCAATCACCGCGAATTCGCTCTGGCTCAAAAGGAATGTATCGCTGGGCAGGCATTGCCGGCACCGACTTCTGGATTGACCCAAAAGAAGATCTAACCGCCATGGTATTAGTTCAAATGATGGGCTACCCACCCGCGTTGCGCAACGAATTCAAAACCCTCGTGTACCAAGCCATCACAGAAATGAATTAACTGGGAATCATAGAAAGGGGCAGCGGCTTGACCCACTGCCCCTCCAATTACCTAACTACTGTGCCTAACTCTGGTTGAATCAAACGACCTGTCACCGCTGACAGCGGGTGTGGCCTAGCGTTACCCGATTTTGCGTTCCAAGCAGATGCTGTCTCGGCGGGGCAACTACCTGTTTCTATATACCCAAGTGCCGCGGCTAAGCGCGCTTCGTTGGCATCACCCAATGCATGGGAGAGGTCATCCGCGACTTCACAGCCAGTTATCTCGGCGCCAGAAAGGTCAGCGCTAACTACCGGTATAAAGCCATCACTGTAGTCACCAAACCCCTTAGCATTAGACCCTTTGAACTGAATAGTACTGTAGGTAGTGCCGCAATTATCAAGCGCATACCAGCCGTAGGGTTTGCCGCGTGTCGCTTCACCGATGAGAATGACCTCTACATCAACACCTCGCAAACCATTAATTAATGCTTCACTGGCAGATGCTGTACCTCCACTGGCGAGAATAAACACTCGCGTAAGATCTAAACCTGGTAGCGGGGTTCCCGATGGAGTAGGGTCAGTTGGCGCATCAAATCCTGCTGCGGTTGATGAGAAACGCGACGGCTCAAGAATGTTGTTATTGATTGGATCTCTTACCGTATATTTATCATTAAAGGTTAGCGCGTCAAACACTTCCCCCTCAGAAGCACTACCCGCCACCATATAACCTAGCTCAGCTGCAATAGTAAGATAGCCACCACCGTTGTAGCGCATATCTAGCACTAACTCTTCAATGTTGTTCGCTTTGAGCTGCGTAATGGCATCAATTAGCTGAGTCTCGGCGGGCTTGATATGCGAGTTAAACGTTAGGTATCCCACTTTTTTACCACCAACATCCAGTGTGGTAATGTTTTTCACTGGTACCGTCGTGGTCTCAGCACTGGTCATGGTGAACGTACGGTCTTCAGTAGCGTTTAAATCTCTCACTACAAAAGTATGGGCCTCACCGACTGTCTCCGGAAATAGCGCGGCATTGAGAACGTCGACATTGTTGCTATCAACGATAGCTTCACCGTCCACGGAGATAATCTCCGCACCCCTTGAAAGGCTGTTATTCGCCGCTGGGCCATTCGGCTCATTGTAGCCAACAATAATCTGTCGTGGCGGGCTACTTGCGATAAGAAAAAATCTCACCCCATAACCAGCAGACACACCAGAGTAGTATTGATTATATTCTTCAGTATTTTGACTGTAGTGAAATTGGTCTTTTGCATTGCCTGTTGGTGATAGACCATTGGTCCGCATTAGATCGAAGTATTCCTCGGCAGAACTAACTGTACCTGGATCTATATCATTCAGCTCCGAATACCAAAGATAAGTGTCATTACTGTAAGACCGAATCCAGTTATTTTCATCAGTGACAGTACCCTGAGTATCAGTGTTATCGGCAGTGTTTCGAGGATTCTCACAGATATTACGCATACTTGTTAATCGCCAGTCATCATACTCCCCCGCAACCCAACCAGAGGCTGGTGGTGTAGTGCCTACTGAGGGCTGGGAAGGAGCCGCCGACGAAGACCCACCACCACTGCAACCTGCAATAACCATTGTGATCG